>JBKPCW010000105.1:0-2336 GCA_046727555.1 Candidatus Dormiibacterota bacterium
GCCGGAGGACGTCTTCACCTGGTTCTCCGGGCACCGCATGCGCTTCTTCGCAGCCAAGGGATTGGCAACGCCGATCGATGACGCCTGGGACGGGGTGAAGTCCAACTTCACGGAAGGTTTCGCTGCGTCCGTCAAGGGCGACGACGGCCACGTGTACGCCGTTCCCGCCTCTTACTACCCATGGGCGGTTTTCTACCGCAAAGACGTCTTCCAGCAACACAGCTACAAGGTTCCGACCAACTGGGACGACTTCAAGAAGCTGTGCGACCAGATGAAGAAGGACGGACTGATCCCGATCGCCTTCGCCGACAAGGACGGCTGGCCGGCGCAGGGCACCTTCGACATCATCAACCTGCGCCTCAACGGTTACGACTTCCACATCGATCTCCTGACCGGGAAGCAGAAGTGGACCGATCCCCGGGTCGCGGCCGTTTACAAGAAGTGGTCGGAGATCACCCCTTACTACTCGCCGGCGTTCGCCGGCCTGACCTGGCAGAATGGCGCCGACCAGCTGCTGCGCAAGCAAGCCGGCATGTACCTCCTGGGCCTGTTCGTGGGCGACCAGTTCAAGGCGAGCGGAAGCCAGGCGGACCTCGACCAGCTCGACTTCTTCCCGTTCCCCGACCTGGGCACCAACTACGACCAGGAGAAGGCCCTCGACGCGCCGATCGACGTCTACATGGTCAGCAAGAAGTCGCCGACCCTGAGCGCCGACCTGGGCCAGGCCAAGGCGTTCATGCAGTTCCTGGCCAAGGGTTCGACGCAGTCCATCTTCTTCAAGGAGGCGCCGGGGGCGATCCCCGTGGCGAACGACGCCGACACCAGCCAGTACCCGGCCCTGACCAAGAAGGCGGTCCAGATCGTCACCTCGGCCAAGCGCATCACCCAGTACTTTGACCGCGACTCGCGGCCGGACTTCTCGGGACCCAACGGCATGCAGGGCTTCCTGCTCAGCTTCCTCGCCAACCCGAAGCAAGACACGACGAGCCTGCAAGGGAAGATGCAAAGCTTCTGGGATTCGCTGCCTCCGGAGTAAGTCAGTAAACCCTACGATCTGAAGCCGTGGCCACGGAGATCACCCCCGCCCGGGAACAAACGCCCAGGGCGGGGGAGCCCGTGGTCGAGACCAAGGGGCGCTACCACGTCCTGACGCGCTACGACCGGCGCGTGCTGATGGCCATGGTCGGCGTTCCGCTCCTGCTCGACATCGTCTTCATCTGGTGGCCGACTCTGAGCTCGATAGTCCTGTCCTTCACGAACTGGGACGGCGTCGGCGACGTCGGTCCGCAGAACTTCATCGGCCTGAAGAACTATCAGTTCCTCTTCTCCGGCTACACGCTCTTCTGGCCCGCGTTCCTGCACAACGTCATCTGGCTTTTGTGGCTCGCGCTCATAGCGACGCCGCTCGGGATCCTTTTCGCGGTTCTGCTCGACCGAGAGATGAGCGGCACCCGGTTCTATCAGAGCGTCTTCTTCCTCCCGGTCGTGCTCTCGCTCGTGATCGTCGGCTTCATCTGGACGCTCCAGTTGAACCCCACCGAAGGGTTCATCAACGCGGCGTTCAAGCTCGACCCAGCGACTCACGACTGGCTGGGCAATCCTCATCTCAACCTGTACGCGGTCCTCGTCGCGGTGACGTGGCGACACGTCGGCTACATCATGGTCATCTACCTGGCGGGGTTGAAGAGCGTCGACCCGACGTTGCGGGAGGCCGCGAAGGTCGACGGCGCCACCGAAGTCCAGACGTTCTTCCGTGTCGTTTTCCCGGTGATGGCGCCGATCAACATTGTGGTCGTCGTGATCACTGCGATCGAGGCGCTGCGCGCTTTCGACATCGCCTTCATCATCAACCAGGGCAAGAACGGCCTGGAGCTGCTGTCGATCCTGATTACGAACAACAGCATCAGCGAGGCGAGCCTCGTCGGGTTCGGTTCCGCCATTGCTGTGATCCTGCTCCTGATCTCGCTGGTGCCGATCGTGATCTTCCTCTCGCGCGTGATGAGGGCGCAGTCGTGAGCACTCTCGTGGCGAGACGTCGCGTCCGCCCGGCTCGGCTGGCGCTGCACGCGTTCTTGCTCGCGATGGTCGTGCTGTGGCTGTTCCCCCTGTTCTGGGCCGTGTACAACTCGCTCCGGCCGGTCAGCGACACGATCATGCACGGCTACGTCTCATGGCCAACGGGCGGCCTGAGCTTTGACAACTTCCGTACCTTCTGGACCCAGGCCGACCTCCCCTACTTCTACCTGAACACGCTCGTGATCGTCGTTCCTTCGGTGGTCATGATCCTGCTCCTGGCGTCGATGGTCGCGTTCGCCTGCACCCAGTTCAGCTGGCGG
>JBKPCW010000106.1:0-7924 GCA_046727555.1 Candidatus Dormiibacterota bacterium
CGGCGTGTTCTACCCGTGCCCTCCCGGGAACGAATTCCAGCCGGACCTCGACGCGCTCGAGCGCTTGATCACGCCGCGAACGAAGCTTCTCCTGATCAACAGCCCCAACAACCCGACCGGGGCCGTGTACCCTCGCGCGACGGTCGAGCGCCTCATCGGGATCGCGCAGCGGCACAACCTCTGGCTGCTCAGCGACGAGTGCTACGACCAGATCCTGCTCGACGGCACGTGGACGAGCCCGGCCGCACTCGCGCCGGAGGATCCACGGATCGCGTCGGTCTTCACCTTCTCCAAGACGTACGCGATGACCGGCTGGCGCATGGGGTACGTCGCCGGGTCGGCGGCGTTGCTCGACTCGGTGACCAAGGTGTTGGAGTCGAACTCCTCGTGCGTCTCGACGATCACCCAGGTCGCGGGGGAGGCTGCGCTGCAAGGACCGCAGGACTGCGTGACCGAGATGAACGCTGCCTACCGGCGACGGCGCGACGCGGTGGTGCGGATCCTCAGTGACGCCGAGCTGTTCATCAGCGAGCCCAGGGGCGCCTTCTACTGCATGGCCGACGTCTCGCCCTCGGGCCTGGGCTCGCGCGACTTCGCGTTCAAGCTGCTGCGCGAGCGCGGGGTGGCGGTGGCGCCCGGGAGCGCGTTCGGGGAGGTGGCCGGGGGCGCGGTCCGGATCAGCCTCGCCAGCTCCGACTCCGACCTCGAGGAAGGGGTCGGCCGGCTGGCCGAGTTCGTACACCGCGGTACGTAACCAGTTCCCATCGATTAGACTCCCGCCGTTGAACTCGGGCGTAACCGTCACCCCCTACGTTCCGTTTGGCCCGATATGCAGCTGCTGAGACCGTTCCTGTCGATGGTCGCCAGGTCGCTCGGCCCCGGCCGGCTGCGCCTCTCGGTGGTCAAGCTCGTGCAGAGGATCGACCGGGGCTAAGACCGCTCCAGCAGCGCCACCGACTCGATGTGGTACGTCTGCGGGAACATGTCGACGATCGCCGCCCGCCTCACTCGGTAGCCGCCGCGCACCAGGGCCGTGATGTCCCGGGCATGCGTCGACGGCTCGCAGCTGACGTAGACCACGCGCTCGATCCCCAGCCGGATCAGCCCGGCCAGCGCCTCGGGCTCGCAGCCCGCGCGCGGCGGGTCCAGGATCACAGCGTCGAACCGGCCCAGGCGCACCCCTCGCAGCGCCTCCTCGACCTTCCCCGACAGGTACTCCACGCCCGCCGAGTTGATCCTCGCGTTGAGCCGGCCGAGCTGGACGGCGCGCGGGTTCTCCTCGACAGCCGTCACGCTCACACCCTCGCGCGCCACCGTGACCGAGATGGTTCCGATGCCCGCGTAGAGGTCGAGGACGCGCTCGCCTGGCCGCGCCGCGAGCATGTCCAGCGCCGTCCGGTAGAGCACGAGCATCTGGCGGTAATTGGTCTGAACGAAAGTGTCGCTGCGGACGCGGAACGTCATGCCCCAGAACTCGAGCGACATTGCGTCGTCGAGCAGCGTCACGTCGGGCAGCAGCTCCGCGACCCTGTGGCCGAGCTCGTTCCGCGGCCAATCCTTCCGGTTGAGGCGGAGGCGCCAGAGAAGCCCGCGGGCGGTCGGTTCGACCGTGAGCAGGAGGTTCTGCAGGCCGACGAGGCGCAGCTCGTCCGCCGCGAGCGCAAACGCCGGCAGCGCGCGCTCGATGCGCTCGTCGTGGATGAGGCAGGTCTCGACCGGCAGCACCGAATGCGAGCGCATGCGGTGAAAGCCAAATCGCCAACCACGTGCCTCCGCGACCGCCTCGAACTCTCCGCGGATGCGGTAGCGCCACGGGTCTTCCATGCCCAGCACCGCGACGTCCGGCGGCAGCCGCAGCCCGGCGCGTGTCCACGCCTCCTCGACGACCTGTCGCTTCATCTCGAGCTGGTGGGGATAGGCGGCGTGTTGGAACTGGCACCCGCCGCAGGCCCCGAAGTAGGGGCATGGCGCCGCGACCCGGTGCGGCGACGCTTCGAGTACGCGCGTCGCTGCGGCGACGGCCACGCCACCCTGTTTCCCGCGCGGCTCAGCCTCCACGACCTCACCCGGCAGGGCGTAGCTCACCAGCCAGACCTTGCCGTCGTCGCGCGCGACGGCCGCGCCTCCGTGCGCGACAGCCGTGGGCCTGAGGATCAGCGGCGCCACAGGGCGACCGGGTCTCGCGCGGGCTTGAATCCCGCCGCTTCGACCATCTGCGTCGCGAGGCGGAAGCCTTCCGCGACCTTGTCCGGGCTGTGCGCGTCGCTGCCGTACTGGACCGCCTGGCCCCCGAGCTCGCGCCACCAGCGCACCACGGCCAGGTCCGGGCAAAGCCGGTCGCCCCGCGTGGTGTTCACCTCGAGCACTCGCCCCGTACGCACGGCTGCTTTGAGGACGTCGCGGATCTCTTCCTCGTAGTCCTTCTCCCGGTAAGCGGTCCAGTAACGCTTGGGGTAGTCGAGGTGCGCAAGGACCTCGAACGGCTGGTCCGTCTCGAGCATCGCCAGGACCTCGCCGAAGTAGTCCCGCGTGGCATCGGCGGCATCGACCTGACGCTCCACAAACTGGCTCGCGTCGACGACCTCGCCGCCAACTTTCACGCAGTGCACCGATCCGAGCACCTTGTCGAGTGGGCCCGCGGAAAGGATCTCAGCCGTCTCGGTCGGGAACCAGTGCGGCTCGCCGAGCTCGACGCCGCTCATGATCCGCAGGTCGGTGTACTTCGCGCGGCAGCGAGCGACCGCCTCGAGGTAGCCGTGGATGTCGACGCAGTGCTGGTCGGAGTGGACCTTGACGAAGTCCGCGTGGTCGGTGAAGGCGATGGCCGGCAGACCGAGCTCGAGCGCGCGCTCGCAGCTCTTTTCCATCGAGCCTCTCTTCGCGTCGTAAGACCACTCGGTGTGGACGTGAAGGTCGGGCGGCAGCGCCACTTCAGCCGAGGAGCTTGGTCAGGATTTCGCTGGCGAGCCTGGGGTTGGCGTGCGGGGCGCGCTTGCGCAGGTCGGCCATCAAAGCCTGCATCGCCTGCTTCTTGCCTTCGCGGAAGTCCGCGGCCGCCTTCGGGTTGGCGTCGATCACGGCCTCCGCCAGCATGCGAAGGTCCGATTCGTCGCTGACCTGGGCGTAGCCGCGCTCGGCCACGATCTCCGCGGGTGTCCGCCCGGTCTCGACCGACTCCATCAGCACCTCGCGGCCCTGGTCGCGGGTGATCGTGCCCTCCTCGACGAAGCGCACGAGCTCCGCCAGGCCGCGCGGAGCCGGAATCTTGCCCGTGGGCGCGACCTCGTTGACGATCCAGTTGGCGGTCGCCACCGTGGGCGCGCCCTCCGCGACGGCCTGGCGGTACAGGTCGGCCAGGTCCTTCGAAGCGCTCAGCAGGACGGCGACCGATTCGGGCAGCTCCTTGCGCAGCGCGGCCCGCGTCACCGACGGCATCTCGGGGAGCGCAGCCCGGACGTCCTCGATCCAGGCTCGGTCGAGCTCGAGCGGCGGGATGTCCGGCTCCGGGAAGTAGCGGTAGTCCTCGGCGAGCTCCTTGCTCCGCTGGGAGAACGTGCGCTGCTCCGCCTCCGACCAGCCCCGCGTCTCCTGCACGACCGATCCGCCGCCCTCCAGCAGCTGCCTCTGCCGCTCCACCTCGTACTTGATCGCGCGGTAGAGGGCGCGGAACGAGTTGATGTTCTTCAGCTCGGTCTTGACCCCGAGGTCCCCCGACCCGGCGCGCCGGATCGAGATGTTCGGCTCGACGCGCATCTGCCCCTTCTCCATGTCCGCGTCCGAGGCGCCCACGGTGCGCAGCACCGTCTGCAGCTCCATGGCGTAATCGCGCGCCTCGTCCGCGGAGCGGATGTCCGGCTCGCTGACGATCTCCATCAGCGGCACGCCGGCTCGGTTCAGGTCGACGTACGACTCCCACGCCCTGTGCAGCTTGTCGCCGGCGTGGACCAACTTGCCCGTGTCCTCCTCGAGGTGGACGCGGCGGATGCGCACCTTGCGCTCGCCGATCTCGAGCCCTCCATTGACGCTCATCGGCAGGTCGTACTGGCTGATCTGATAGCCCTTCGGCAGGTCCGGGTACATGTAGTTCTTGCGGTCGAACTTCGTGTGCCGCGGGATCTCGCAGTTGAGGGCGAGCGCGGTTTTCAGCACCGCTTCCACCGCCGCCTTGTTCGGCACCGGCAGCACCCCGGGCAGGCCGAGGCACACCTCGCACACGTACGTGTTCGGCGCCGCGTTGAGCGGGGCGATGGCGCAGCCGCAGAACATCTTCGACCGGGTACGCGGCTGAGCGTGGACCTCCATGCCGATGACCACTTCCCAGTTCACGCCCCTCACCCCTAGCCCTCTCCCCTGTGGGGAGAGGGATCCGCCACCTCGGCTTTCATCTCGCTCGCCTCTTCGTAAGCGCGCGCGACGCGCAGCGCGACGTTCTCGCCCCACTGCGGCGCGAGCACCTGCAGGCCCACCGGCAGCCCGTCCGACGTCCCACACGGGACGCTGATCCCCGGCAGCCCGGCCAGGTTGCCGCCCAGCGTGAGCACGTCGCACAGGTACATCGACAGCGGGTCCTGGGTCTTCGAACCGATCGGAAACGCGACCGTGGGCGAGGTCGCGCTCACGATCGCGTCGCACTTCTTGAACGCGTCGTCGAAGTCGCGCTTGATCAGCGTGCGCACCTTCTGCGCCTTCAGGTAGTAGGCGTCGTAGTAGCCGCTCGACAGCGCGTAAGTGCCGAGCATCACGCGGCGCCGCACCTCGGTGCCGAAGCCCTTGCGCCGCGTCTTCATGTACTCCTCGGTGATGTTCGCCGCGTCCTCCTCGGACAGGCCGAAGCGCACGCCGTCGAATCGCGCGAGGTTCGACGAGCACTCGGCCGGCGCGATGATGTAGTAGGCGGCGAGCCCGTAGTCGGTGTGCGGCAGGGAGACGTCGACGATCTCCGCCCCGGCCCTCTGCAGGATCAACAGCGCGGCGTCAATCGCCGCCTTCACGCCCGGCTCGATGCCCTTGACCTCGTGGTACTCGCGCGGCAGGCCCAGGCGGATGCCGCTGACGCCGCGGCCGTAGTTGTTCAGGACCTCCATCCCGGGCCGGTCCGAGGAGGTCGCGTCCAGCGGATCGAGCCCGCTCATCAGCGAGAGCACGACCGCGGCGTCGTCCACGCTGCGTGCGAGCGGGCCGATCTGGTCGAGGCTCGACGCGAAAGCGATAAGCCCGTAGCGGCTGACCCGGCCGTAGGTCGGTTTCATGCCGACCACGCCGCACAGAGCGGCCGGCTGGCGGATCGAGCCGCCGGTGTCGGTGCCGAGCGAGAAGATCGCCTGGCCGGCCGCCACCGCCGCCGCGCTGCCGCCTGAGCTCCCGCCCGGCACCCGTTCCAGATCCCAGGGATTGCGGGTCGGGAAGTAGCCGGAGTTCTCGGTCGAGCTGCCCATGGCGAACTCGTCGCAGTTGGTGACGCCCAGCATCACCGCGCCCGCGTCGAACAGACGCTGCACGGCGGTGGCCGTGTACGGCGGCTTGAAGCCGCGCAGGATCTGCGAGCCGGCGGTCGTCTCGACGCCCTTCACGCACAGCACGTCCTTGATCGCGACCGGGATCCCGGCCAGCGGCGGGGCGTCGCCCTCCCGAATGCTGCGGTCGGCCTCGGCGGCCTGCTTCTCCCAGAGCTCCGGGGTGAAGCGAAGGTAGGCCTTGACCTTCGGATCGAGGCGCTCGATGCGCTCGACGTGGGCGCTGACCAGGTCGCCGGCGGAGATCGAGCCAAGTCGCAACAGGCGCGAGGCGTCCTTGATCGTCAGCTGCGTGAGGTCGTCGGAGGTCATGCCTCTTCCTGGATCGCGGGCACGCGGAAGAAGCCTCCGACCCTGGCCGGCGCGTTGGCCAGCGCCTCCTCCTGCGTCAGCGAGGGCCGCGGCTCGTCGTCACGCAGACGGCTGGCGATCTCGACCACCTGCGCCGTGGGCGGGATGTCCGCGGTGTCGAGCTGCTGCAGGCGGTCGATGTGGCCGAGGATGCCACTCAGCTGTTCGGCGTAGAACTCCTCGTCACCGGGCTCGAGGCCGAGGCGCGCGAGCATGGCGACATGTCGGACTTCTTCTCGCGAGAGCGGCACGAAGGCTTAGCTTAGGTTCGGCGCGGGACCAGCATCCAGAAGCCGGCCAGGGCTGAGGCCAGGCTGAGCGCGAAGGAGCCGAGGCCGACCACGATCACGCTCACCCGAAGGTTGCCCACGACCGAAGGCTCACCGAGAAATCCGAGCACGAACCATCCCCACCAGAAGAGGAGTGCCGCGGCGACCAGCAGCACCCACCTCATCGCGGCAGCATCGCCTTGAACTGCTCTTCGTCCAGGATGGTCAACTTCAGCTTCTGCGCCTTCTCCAGCTTCGAGCCGGCGCCCGGTCCCGCGACGACGTAGTCCGTCTTCGCGCTGACGCTGCCCGCCGCCTTGCCTCCCAGCTTGCGCACGAGCGCCTCCGATTCCGGCCGGCTCATGGTTTCCAACGTGCCGGTGAACACAAAGGTTTTGCCGGTGAACGGCCCATCGCCCACCGGCTCGGCGGCCTGAGGCTCGACGCCGGCCGCGAGAAGCTTGTCGACCAGGGCCGCGCCCGGGCCCTGGAAATACGCGTGCACCTCGTGGGCCATGCTCGGCCCCACGCCCTCGACGCCACGGAGGGCTTCCTCGCCCGCCTCGCGCAGGCGGTCGATCGACCCGAACTCGCCGGCGAGCAGCTGCGCCGTCGCCTCGCCGACCTGGGGGATGCCCAGCGCATACAGGAAGCGCCCGAGCTCCGGGCGGCGGCTCGCGGCGACGCGCTCGACCAGGTTCTGCGCCGACTTGTCGGCGAAGCCGTCGAGCTCCTTCACCTGGTCCCTGCCGAGCCGGAAGAGATCGCTGGGATCCTCGACGGCGCCACGGTCGATGACCTGGGTCAGCGTCGCGTAGCCGAGACCTTCGATGTCCATCACGGCGGCGAAGTGGCGCAATCTCTCCAATCTCTGAGCACCGCAGAAGGGGTTTATGCAGCGGTGCGCGATGTACGGCTCCTCGCGGACCACCTCTCCCCCGCACACCGGGCATTTCGCCGGCATCTTCCAGCCGGGCTTGGGTTTCTTGACGCTCACGATCTCGGGGATGACGTCGCCAGCGCGGTGGATCGTCACGCGCGCGCCGACGTAGACGCCCTTCTCGTTGACCTGCGCCTCGTTGTGCATGGTCACGTTGCGGATCGTCACGCCGCCGACGACGACCGGCTTGACGTGCGCCACCGGCGTCAGCACGCCGGTGCGGCCGACGTAGCAGGCGATCTCCTCGACCTCGGTCTCCGCCTGCTCGGGCGCGTACTTGAAGGCGATCGCCCAGCGAGGCGAGCGGGCGACGAAACCAAGCTCGAGCTGCTGGCCGAAGCCGTCGACCTTCACGACCATGCCGTCGATCTCGTACTCGAGCTCGTGCCGCCTGCGCTGCCATTCCGCGTGGTACTCGATGACGTCTCCGATCGAGTCGAGGCGGCGCCGATTCTTGTTCACGCGAAATCCCATCGACTCGAGGGCGTTGAGCACGTCCCACTGCGAGCGCGCCGGGCCGGCAGGGTCGAGCGTGTACATGAACGTCTGCAGGTCGCGGCTTGCGGTCACGTTGGGGTCGATCTGGCGGACGCTGCCGGCCGCCGTGTTCCGAGGGTTGACGAAGCGCGGCTTGCCCGCCAGCTCCATCTCGCGGTTTAGCTTCTCGAAGCCGGCGATCGGGAAGTACACCTCGCCTCGGACCTCGAACAGGTCGGGCAGTCCCTTCGCAGGCGTGACGGCGAGCGGAACGCTGCGGATCGTGCGTACGTTGACCGTCACGTCCTCACCCACCGAGCCGTCGCCCCGCGTCGCGGCCCGCTGCAGGCGGCCCTTGGCGTAGGAGAGGCTTA
>JBKPCW010000107.1:0-6452 GCA_046727555.1 Candidatus Dormiibacterota bacterium
TCAAGTCGGGGGCCCTGACCCCGCCGTCGGACATCCCCGCATAGCAACAGCAACGGGGGCGGCCTCGCGCCGCCCCCGCCCGCCCGCGCTGCCGCCGGCCGTCCGGCGACTCACCGGCGGGCTCGCCATGCCCCTCGGCTCAGTGCTCTTCGCGTTCGTGGCCGGCGCCGTGATCCTGCTGGTCACCCGTTCCAACCCGATCGTCGCCTACGGCGGCCTGCTATGTGGCGGCGTCGGCCTCGGCTGCACGCAGGGCGAGAATCCCGCCCTTCAGATCTCCAACACCATCGTCTTCACCATCCCGCTCATCACCACCGGCCTCGCCGTGGCGCTGCCGTTCCGGGCCGGGTTGTTCAACATCGGCGCCGAGGGTCAGCTGCTGGCCGGCTCCGTGGCGTGCACCGCGATCGGGATCAAGTTCGCCGACCTGCCCGCGCCGATCCTCTTGCCCATGGTGCTGATCGGCGGCATGCTGGCGGGCGCCGTGTGGGCCGGCATCCCCGGCGTGCTCAAGGCGACAGTCGGGGCGCACGAGGTGGTGACCACGATCATGCTCAACTACGTCGCCCAGTGGATGGTCAAGTACCTGATCATCGGCGGACCGCTGGAGCTGGCGACCGGAACGTCGAAGTCGCACCCGATCGGAGCGGGGGCGCAGCTGCCGACCCTGCTGCCGAACAGCAACTCGGTGATCATCTTCGACCTGCCGGCGAGCGTCTACCGCGTGCACGTCGGGCTGTTCATCGCCCTCGCGGCCGCCGGCGTGTTCGCGTTCCTGCTGTGGCGGACGTCCTTCGGCTACGAGATCCGGGCCGTCGGCCAGAGCCAGAAGGCCGCGCGCTACGCGGGGGTCAGCGTGCGCCGGACGATCATCTTCACGATGCTCATCGCCGGGGCCTTCGCGGGCCTGGCCGGGGCGGTGCAGATCGCCGGCGTCGACCACAACCTGACCGACAAATACTCCAGCGACACGACCGGCTTCGACGCCATCGCGGTCGCGCTGCTCGGGCTGGGTAGCGCCCTCGGCATCGTGCTGGCGTCGCTGCTGTTCGGGGCGCTGCACAGCGGCGGAGCGATCATGCAGAGCGACGCGGGCATCTCGAGCAACCTGGTGCTCGTGCTGCAGGCCCTCATCCTCTTCAGCATCGCCGCCAACTTCATCGGCGCCATCCGCCGCGGACTGCCTTTCGGCCGGGGGACCACGGCCGCCCTGCCGCCGGAGCTTCCCCCCGCCGCCGGCCTGATGACGGAGGCCGCAGCGCCACCTCCGGAGACGACGTGAGCGGCCTGGGCGACATCGTCCACCTGCTTTTCACGGCCACGCTGTGGCAGGCGACGCTCGCGGCCGCGGTCCTCCTCCTGCTGCCGGCCCTCGGCGGCGTCATCTCCGAGCGCAGCGGCGTGGTGAACATCGCCATGGAGGGAATGATGCTCACCGGGGCGTTCTTCGCCGTCGTCGCCGACCTCGCGTGGCACAACGCGTGGCTGGCAGTGCTCGTCGCGATCGTGGCAGGAGGGCTGATGGCCTCCATCCACGCGGTCGTCTCGATCCAGTTTCGCGCCGACCAGATCGTCAGCGGGATCGCGATCAACATCTTCGCCGCCGGCCTGACGGTGTTCCTCGCTCGGAGCATCTACGGCCTGCAGGACATCGGCCACGTGGGCCCGACCGAGGGCCTGCCCTACATCGACGTCCACTGGCTCGACCAGATCCCGTTCTTCGGCCAGGTGCTCTTCAACCAGAACGTCGTCGTCTACGTCGCCCTGATCCTGCTCGTGGCCATGCACATCGTCCTGTTCCGGACGCGGCTGGGCCTGCGCATCCGCGCCGTGGGCGAGCACCCGATGGCCGCGGACACCGCCGGCCTGAACGTGTTCGCCATCCGCTACAGCGCGGTGATCACGAGCGGGCTCCTGTCAGGGCTCTCGGGCGCTTTTTTGGCGATCGGCATCTCGAACACCTTCGTGCCGAACATGACCGACGGCCGCGGCTACATCGCCCTGGCCGCGATGATCTTCGGCAAGTGGACGCCGTTCGGCGCGTTCATCGCCTGCCTGATCTTCGGTCTCGGCCAGGCGATCTACGACAACAACTCGATCATCCACGTCTCGCCGTACCTGCTGAGCATGCTGCCGTACCTGCTCACGCTCATCGTCCTGGCGGGCGTCGTCGGGCGCAGCACTCCGCCTGCGGCTGACGGGCTGCCCTACGTGCCGGGGTCCGAATGAGCATCGAACCGAACGTGGCCGTCGACATGCGCGGGATCACCAGGCGGTTCCCCGGCGTGCTCGCCAACGACCACGTCGACTTCAGCGTCCGGGCCGGCGAGATCCACGCCCTGGTGGGCGAGAACGGCGCGGGCAAGTCGACGTTGATGAACATCCTGTACGGGCTCATCCAGGCCGACTCCGGCGAGATCCACATCAACGACCGACCGGCGCACATCACCGGGCCGCGCGACGCCATCTCTCTCGGCATCGGCATGGTCCATCAGCACTTCATGCTGATCCCCGTCTTCTCGGTGGGCGAGAACATCATGCTCGGGCGCGAGCCCGTCGACGGCCTGGGCTTCTACAACCGGGCGCGCGCGCGCAAGGCCATCAATGAGCTCACGAAGACGTACGGCCTGGCTCTCGATCCCGACGCGCGGATGGGCGACCTGCCGGTCGGCCTGCAGCAGCGGGCAGAGATCGTCAAGGTCCTCTACCGCGGCGCGAGCATCCTCATCCTCGACGAGCCCACCGGGGTGCTCACGCCGCAGGAGAGCAAGGAGCTGTTCCGGGTCCTGCGCGACCTGGTCAAGGGCGGCAAGACGATCATCTTCATCAGCCACAAGCTGAACGAGGTCCTCGAGATCTCGGACCGGATCACCGTGATGCGGCGCGGGAAGGTGGTCGGCCACCTGATCACGAAGGAGACCAACGAGGAGGAGATCGCGACCATGATGGTCGGCCGCGCGGTGCTGCTGCGCGTCGACAAGAAGCCCGCGAAGCCGGGGGCCGTGGTGATGCGGGTCGAGAACGTCGCGGCGAACTCCGACCAGGGCGTGCCGGCGCTGAAAGGAGTCTCCTTCGAGCTGCGCCGGGGCGAGATCCTCGGCATCGCCGGCGTGGAGGGCAACGGCCAGAGCGAGCTGATGGAAGTCCTCGCCGGCACCCGGCGCGTCACGGCGGGACGCGTCCTTCTCGGCGACCGGGACATCACGACCTACGACGCGCGCACGGAGCGGGACGCCGGCGTCGCCTTCATCCCTGAGGACAGGCGCGGCGCAGGTCTCGTGCTCAGCTTCTCCATCGCCGAGAACAGCATCCTCGGCCGGGAGCGCTCGCCGAAGTTCGCGTGGAACGAGCTGATCCTGAAGCTCTTCGCGATCCGGGAGTGGGCGCGCCGGCTGGTCAAGGAGTTCGACGTGCGCACCCCCAGCATCGACGTCGCCGCGCGCAACCTGTCGGGCGGCAACCAGCAGAAGGTGATCGTGGCGCGCGAGATCGGCAGCGACCCGAAGGTGCTGCTCGCGGCTCAGCCGACGCGCGGGGTCGACATCGGCGCGATCGAGTTCATCCACCGCCGGATCGTCAAGGAGCGCGACGACGGCGCGGCGGTCCTGCTCGTCTCGGCCGAGCTGGACGAGGTCCGGTCCCTCTCGGACCGGATCGCGGTGATGTACGAAGGGCGGATCGTCAGCTTCGAGAGCCCGGAGACGCCGGAGGAGCGGCTCGGCCTGCTCATGACCGGCGGCGGCAAACCGCGCGAGGGCGCCGCCTAGAGGCTCCCGCCTAGAGATTTTCCAGCGCGGCCGGCAGCTCGGCGATCGTCGAGATCCGACGCCATCCCTGCTTCGGCAGCTCGTCCTCGGGCACGTGCTCGTGCTGCCAGGTCACCTCGTACGGGATGTGCACGGCGCGCCCGCCGAGGGCCACCACCGGCACGACGTCGGAGCGCAGCGAGTTGCCGACCATGACGAACTCCGCCGGGTCGATGCCGCGTCGCCGGAAGACGCCCTGATACGTATCCACGCTCTTCTCAGTGAGGATCTCGACGCCGAGAAACAGCTCGCCGAGGCCGGAACGGGCCAGCTTGCTCTCCTGGTCGAAGAGGTCGCCCTTGGTGATCAGAAGCAGGTCGTGCTCCGCGCTGAGCAGGCGCAGCGTCTCCTGCACGCCGGGCAGCAGCTCGGTCGGCTGCATCAGCATCCGCTTGCCCCAGCCGAGGATGACCTCGAGGTCGGCGGCCGGGATCTTCGCCTGGGTCAGCTCGATCGCGGTCTCGAGCATCGAGAGGGTGAACGACTTGACGCCGTACCCGTAGATGGCGAGGTTCTGCATCTCCATCTGGTGCAGGCGCGTGTCGATGTCGGCCTCCGGGACGTGACCGCGCAGCAGGTCGCGGAACGCCCCCTGCGTGACGTGAAAGCGAGTCTCGCTGTGCCACAGCGTGTCGTCGCCGTCGAAACCCACGACCCGGACCGGCATCGCGCCGGCCGATTATCGGGGTTGCTGCGTCCCTGGCGTCGTGATCAGCGTCCAGTGCGTGCCCCCGTCGACAGTGCGCTGAATGCCTCCTCGAACGGTGCCGTAGCCGATGCTCGGTGTCGCGAAGACGAAGTTCGACGGGACGCCCGCTGCGTCCTGGTAGTCGGTTGCAAGCGCGTGCCAGTCCTTGCCGGCGTCGGTCGACTCCTGGCCCGAGCCGTCATTGCCGATGGCAAGCCACCTCGTCGCCGTCACCAACACGAGCGAGGCAGGAGGAATCGGCGTCGTCACGAGGTATTTCCACGTCCCGCCTTGATCGGTCGAATCGAAGACGTATCCCGTGTCGCCGCCGGGCGCCGATCCGTGGGCGACGAGGTAGTACACCGTTCCGAAGGTCACGACGTGCAGCACGTCATACCCGTAGCCGGGTTGTCCGGCCTGGAAGCCCGGGGGATTCTGGATCGAAGACCCGGACCAGTCGTCGCCTCCATCCGTGGTGCGGAAGATCCCCGGCGGTGAGTAGTCGTAGCGCGCGCTGATGAAGCCGTGGGTCCGGTCGACGAAGGCAAGGCCGAACAGGCATTGATCCGGAGGAAAAGGCGAGGAGACCGTGTGCCACGACTGCGCGCCGTCTGTCGTCTTCCACAGCAGCGTCGTCGTGTTGGCACAGGTGGAGAGCCATCCGTTGGTGTCGTCGACGAAAGAGATCTCGGTCGCCTGGCTCCCGGCGGGCGCCCTGGGCATCGCGCGCTCCTCCCACGTCTGTCCCCGATCCATCGAGACGAAAAGACGCGCTCCGCCCACGAGCGCCCACACGACGTTGGCGGACGGCGCCGAGAGGGCTGTCGTGGTGGGCATGGCGATCGGCGATGGCGAAGGCACCGGCGCGGGGGTGAATTGAGCCGCCCAGGGCGTCGCGACGGGCGCCCAGTGCCTTCCGCCGTTGACCGTGCGCTGGATCGATCCTCCCGCGGCGACGTAACCAACATCGGCGTCTCCGAACACGATCACCGTGCCAGCGGCCGGCGTGCTGGGATCGAGGTCCGAGTCGAACGGACTGACCGAGTGGCCGCCGTCAACCGTTTCCGCAAGCTGACCGGGCGCGTCGAGCTCGAGCCAGCGCGAGGGCGTGACGATCGCGAGAGCTCGGGACCCGACCTTCTGCTTCCAGACCCACGTTCCGCCGAAATCGGTCGACGTGAAGATGTACTGGCGGTTCGGGACGTCCGGATACGGCGTGCCCGCGCCCTGCTCGCCGTAGGCCTCCAGGTACAGCGTGCCGCCGGCCTGCTTGACCCACTGCACGCGCAGCGTGAATCCGCCAGGCAGCGTCTTGAAGTCGGGCGGGTCGGGCAACGTCGCGCGCTTCCAGCCGATGCCACCGTCCACCGACCAGTACACCGTGGGCTGGTGGTTGTCGTCCCATGCCGTGACGAAGCAGTGCCGGGCATCGGGCGACAAATAGATCACCTCTTTGCACTGCGCCGCGCCGAATCCCGCGACTGGCAGCTGCTGCCACGAGGCGCCGGCGTCCGTGGTGTGCCAGACGCTCGCGGATGCCTCCTGGCACTGGGTGGCCGGAGAGCCGGGAGCGAGCAGCCAACCCTCGTGATCGTTGAGGAACGAGATCGACGGCCTGACCCCGAAATCGGACGGTAGCGAGCGCTTCTCCCAGTGCTCGCCGCGGTCCGTCGACCTGAAAAGCGCGTCGGAATCGACGAGCGCCCAGACCACGGTCGACGACGGGGCGCTGAGCCGGACGTTGTTCGCCTGCGACGTCGGCGGAGGCGTCGGAGACGTCACGCGAGGTCCGCTCGCGGCCTGGCCCGGGCGGCCGTGACGCGAGGCGACGAGAACGCCCACCGACGTGGCGGTGAGCACCGTGACCAGGATCACCGCGATGACCGGTGTCCAGCCTGTCGCCGGCGAGTGGCGCAGGTCGTTCTCGTCCGGGCTCATACCTCACTCACGGGCTTGCT
>JBKPCW010000108.1:0-4718 GCA_046727555.1 Candidatus Dormiibacterota bacterium
GGTGGCCAGGTCGATGCCCGTGTGCACGTGGTGCGAAGGACACGAGGGGTCGAAGGGTTCGAGCTCCAGCGGCGTGCAGCCAAAGGGCTGAGTCACGACCGCGCCCAGCACGACCGAAGACACCGGAAGCCGGACATGAGCCGGGACCTGCGTCGCACCCACGAGAAAGAGCGCGGCCGCGCCGGCGACGAGGGCGACGATCCGCATCATGCCCTGGCCATCGCGTGCACGGCGAGCTTGAACGCCGAGTGCACGGTCATCTCCAACCGGTGCGCGGCCTTTTCCGCGCCGCCCAGCGCCCCCGGCACCTTGAACACGATCAAAAGGGACGCGAGCGCGAACAGGTGGTGGACCGGTCCGATGCCCTGCCTCTCGAGCGCGAACCCGATCGCCAGCACAAACAGCTGCGCGGGCTGCATGAAGAGGTTGGTGGCGAAGTGCGAGGTCCACAGCTTTGCCAGGTGCGCGGTCTCGGGCAGCATGAAGAACAGTGCGGCAATCGGCGCCGTGATCGCGAGCACGATGAGGACCGCGTACCTCACGAGGTACGCGATGGCGAGCACGCCGTAGCCGCCGGCGAGCACGGCCGTGGTGACGATCTCCCACGTTCCGTTCCCGGGGTCGCCCTGCCGCAGGCCCGCGACGAATGTCGAGAGGTCGTCGGTCACGGTGAAGCTCAGCACGGAGTGGCTGACGGCGTTCGCTGCGGACACGACCATCTGGAACAGCGGCATCGCGAAGTTGATCAGGACGACGGCCATGAACAGGCGCGGGAGCAGGATTCGGGCCGTGTACTGGGTGAACAGGCCGTGGCCGAACATGATCCGGTACGACGCCCACAGGGTCACGAGGACGAGGGCGCCGTTGGCGACGAGCTGCATCTTCGGCTCGAACCGCTGGATCGCCGCGCTCGTGACGAAGTCCCCGCCGGTCTCGAAGTCGGTCGTGCTCAGGATGAACTTGAACCAGACCTTGAGCAGCAGGCCGACGCTGTCGTCGAGAATCTTGGCGACGACCAGGTTGGGGTGGACGATGGTGTCCAGGTAGCCGGCGATCTGGCCCAGGTAGGCGGTCAGCGGGTCCCACGGCGCGGGCATGGACTAGTGCGTCGGGACGGAGCTCGTGAGGATGCCGACCAGCGAGCTCGCCACCTCGACACCGATGGTGCCGACGACGATGCGCTGGATCCACTGCTTGGCCGCCAGCGCGGACTTCGACTCCACCGCGGTGATCTTCCATATGAACGCGAAGATGAACGCCAACGCGCCAATCGAACCGACAAGCGCCTGGCCGATGTGGATCCAGGTGGTGATCAGGTTCGTGATGGGTGTGATGTCGGGGTCGCCGGCGAGGAAAAGCATGTGCGCCTCCAGGAGCTTTTTCCGGCACGCTACCGGCGGCCTGAGCGTATGAGAACCCAGCCTGTTAAGACCTCGCCTTCCCGACGCGCGCCTCCACGCCGTCCAGCAGGATTTCCAGCGCCGACGCGGTCTTGCCCGCCGGCGTTCGACTCAATGGCGCTGCTTCCGGAGGTCGCAGCTTCGGGCTGTACACGTCCAGCTTGAAGTCGACGACGCCGCTGCTGACGTCCAGCTCGTACCGGTCGCGGGCGCCGATTGCGTCGGCGCTGTTCCAGTGCACGTCAAGCACTGCGACCTTGGCCGAGTAGTCGTCGAGCTTCAGCTTCACGGCGCCGGTGTGCGCCACCACGATGACCGCCGCTTCGCGTGGGCGGTGGATCGCGACGTTGACGACCCCGCTCGAGATGTGGATCGGCACCACGCCCCGCGGCACCGGCAGGAAGCACTCGAGATTCGCCGCACCGCTGTCGACATGGACTTCGCGCACATCAAGGCCCGCCGCGTCGAGCACGGTGTTCCAGGTCGGGGCCTGGACCTTGAAACGCCACGGCCGGCGCGGATTGAGCTCCAGCTCGCCCTTGCCGACGCCGCGCAGCCGCCGCACAACCACCTGCTCGCCCCTGACCACGGCGGGCGCTGCGCCGCTCTGGTCGGGTGGGACGCGAATCAGCGACTGCATGTCGCGCGGACCCGCGCGGAGGATCACCCCGCGTGACCCACTGTCGATGGCGATCTGCGCGGCCTCGCCGCCGGCGCCTGAAGCGACGGGCTTGTCGCTTGCCGCGGGCGTCGTGAGGACGCGCGTCATCACCATGAGGGCGACCTCGCCGGCCTCCGCCGGCTGAAGACCCGCCGCCTGGAGCTGAGCCTGTAAGTCCGCGTACGTGTCGCTGCGCGCGAGGGCGTCCGGAACTTCGAGCAGAACCCGGCTGGCGTCCTTCTGCGCGGCCACGGCCCTGCCGAGCGCGTCGGCCGTCGCGAGCACCGTCTCGCGCCACGTCGCCCGGTGGCGGGTTCGGCTCACGCCCTCGAGGATCCCATCGGCCAGCAGCTCGAGCAACTCCCGCCGGTCGCGCACGTGCCAGTACAACGAGGCGGCCTTGACCTCGAGCTTGTCCGCCAGCGCGCGCATGGAGAGGCCATCCAGTCCCTCCTCGTTGATGAGCTCCAGCGCCTCCGCGACCAGGCGCTCGCGGGTCAATCCGCTCCGCTGCTTTTCCTCTTCCGGGCTCAACATCGGAATTCTCCTCTAAAAGCGCTAGTGGCGCTTGCAAACCTAACGTTGTTAGGTGTATTGTGCCACAGACGACCACTAACAACGTTAGGGAAAGGAGAAAGAGCGATGCAGACTACCGAGACACGACGCTGGCGCTTCAAGGGCCCGGAGATGGAAGGGCCCGTCGCCCGGTGGTACGCCCGGGTGCGGGGCTCGCAGGCCCAGCTCGACCTGTACCGCAAGCAGGCGGCCGAGCTCACCGCCGGGCTGGCGCCCGGGGCATGGATCCTCGAAGTCGCCCCCGGGCAGGGCTATCTCGCGATCGAGATCGCCCGCCTCGACAAGTTCGAGGTCACCGGCCTCGACATCAGCCGCACCTTCGTCGCGATCGCGAGCGAGAACGCGCGCAAGGCCGGCGTCGAGGTCTTTTTCCATCAGGGCGACGTCGCCCACATGCCGTTCGCGTCCGGGACGTTCGACCTGGTCGTCTGCCAGGCCGCGTTCAAGAACTTCACCCTGCCGCGCAGCGCGCTCGCCGAGATGCACCGCGTCCTCCGGCCGGGCGGGACCGCGGTCATCCAGGACATGAGCCACGACGCCACCCACGTCGACATCGACCGCGAGGTGGAGCAGATGCGTCTCGGGCCCATCAACGCGTTCACCACGAAGGCCACGCTCGAGATGCTCAAGCGCCGCGCCTATGCGCCCGCGGAGCTGGCTCGGCTGGCGGGGCAGAGCCCGTTCGGAACCTGCGAGATCACGACCGAAGGCATCGGTCTGGAGATTCGCCTCACCAAGGAGAGCAAGCGATGAATCGCATCCGCAACCACCCGATGGCCGCGCTCAGCGTGCTCGCGCTCGGCCTTTTCATGACGCTGCTCGACCTGACGATCGTCAACATCGCGATCCCGTCGATCCTCGACGGGCTGCACGCCAGCCTCGACCAGGTGCTGTGGGTGCTGAACGCCTACAGCCTCTTCTACGCCGTGCTCCTCATCACCTCGGCGCGGCTCGGCGACATCTACGGCCCGCGGAACGTGTTCGCCGCCGGCGTCGTCATCTTCACCATCGCGTCCGGCTTCAGCGCCCTGGCCCAGGACCCGACGCAGCTCATCCTCTCGCGCGGGCTGCAGGGACTCGGCGCCGCGGTCCTCGCCCCGCAGGGCCTGCCGCTCATGATGTCGCTGTTTCCGGTCGAGCGGCGCGGCGGCGTGTTCGCGATCTACGGCACCGTCTCAGGACTCGCGGTGATCGCCGGCCCTACCGTGGGCGGCTTCCTGGTTGCGCACTTCGGGTGGCGCTCGATCTTCACCGTCAACCTCCCGATCGGCGTCCTCACCTTCGCCCTCGCCCTGCTCCTGATCCCCGACCTGCGTCCGGGGCGCAAGCACCGCCTGGATCTGACTGGCGTGGCCCTGGCGACCTCCGGGATGCTGGGTGTGATCTTCGGCCTGATCGAAGGCCAGCGCTACGACTGGGGCACGGTCACCTCCGGGGTCACGATCCCCGAGATCATCGCCGCCGGAGTCGTCCTGCTGGGGGCATTTCTCTTCCATCAGTGGCGGCGGCAGGGCGGCGAGCCGCTGCTCCCGTTCGCGGTCTTCAAGGACCGCAACTTCACCATCGCGGCCGTGGTGATGGCGGCCATGGGCTTCGCCATCCTCGGTCTCTACCTGCCGCTGACGATCTACCTGCAGTCGGTCCTCGGCCTCAGCGCCATCGACGCCGGCCTGACCATCGCGATCCAGCCGCTCGTCACGATGTTCGCCTCCGGGATCGCGGCCGCCGTGTCGCAGAAGATCAATGGCAAGTACCTCCTGATCCCCGGCCTCCTCGCGCTGGCCGCGGGCAGCGCCTACATCGACTGGGTGGCACATGCCGGCTCGAGCCGGTGGGACCTCGTCCCCGGCCTCGTGGTCAGCGGCCTGGGCATGGGCTGCATCTGGATCCCAGTCTTCTCAGTCGGCACACGTGACCTGCCCTCGCACCTGGCGGGCGTCGCGTCCGGCGTGATCAGCACCATCCAGGAGCTGGGCGGCGTGCTCGCCAGCGCCGTGGTCGGCGCCTTCCTGCAGAACCGGCTCGCCCTCTCTCTCCACGACCACGCGGTGGCGGCTTCGGCGCAGCTGCCAGAGCAGTAC
>JBKPCW010000109.1:0-13970 GCA_046727555.1 Candidatus Dormiibacterota bacterium
ATCCTTGGCTGTCTGCTGGCGACGGCGATTCTCGCCCTGCCTTCAGCGCCCGGGGTGGAGGACCGCTTCGCGCCGGTCGCGGCCGCGGCCACCTTCGTCCTCGTCCTCACCGGGTCGACGGTGGTCGCGAGCGGCGCCGACGAGAGCTGCCACTCCTGGCCCCTGTGTGGGAACGGGCTGGCCCTGAGCTTCGCGGGGGCGGACGCGTTCACCATGCTGCACCGCGGCGCCGTGGTGGTCCTTGGCGTCGTCCTCGTGTACGCGCTGAGCAAGGCGATGCGACGGCCGCACACGCGCGGGGTCGCGATCGGCACGCTGGTGGTGTTCGGCCTCCAGGTCGCGGTCGGAGCCGGCGCGGCGCTGACCGACGCGGCGCTTTTCAACGGCCTGCACGTCGCGATCGCGACGCTGGTCTGGGCGGGCGTGCTGTCGGTCGCGCTGCTGAACCTGCCTCGTGCCGACCGCGCGGCCGCGCTGTCGCAGCTGACGGTGGGGAGGCGGACGGCGTGAGCCTGGTGCGCGACTACCTCAGCCTGCTCAAGCTGCGCGTGGTCCTGCTCCTCGACGCGACCGCGATCGGCGTGATGATCCCCGCCGCCCACGGCCACCCTCGGATCAGCACCATCCTTGCCGTGCTGGTCGGCGGGACCTTCGCCGCCGGCGGCGCGCACGCCGTCAACTGCTGGTTCGACCGCGACATCGACGCCGAGATGAACCGCACGCGCCGCCGTCCGCTGCCGAGCGGCCGCATCCCGGCCTGGCACGCGCTCGCCATCGGCGTCGTCCTGAACATGCTCGCGTTCGCGGTGCTTTGGTCAGGCGCCAACCTGCTTGCCGCCTCGCTCGCGCTCGCGGGCTCGCTGGTCTACGTCTTCGTCTACACCTTCTGGCTGAAGCGCTCGACGCCGCAGAACATCGTCATCGGCGGCGCGGCGGGCGCCATGCCGCCGCTGGTCGGCTGGGCCGCCGCCACCGGGCGCCTCGACCTGACGGCGTTCGCCCTCTTCGGCATCGTCTTCTTCTGGACGCCGCCGCACTTCTGGGCCCTGGCGCAGCTGCTGAAGAGCGACTACGCCCGCGCCCACGTGCCGATGCTGCCCGTGGTCGCGGGTGAGGTGACGACCAAACGGCAGAGCATCGTTTACGCCGTCCTGACCGCGCTGGTCAGCGTGGTGCCCTTCTTCACCGGGTCGGCCGGCGTGGTCTACCTGGCGGGCGCGATCGTCCTCGGCGCCGGTCTCGTGGGCATCTCGATCCTCGATCTCGAGACTCGGGGATGGACGCGGCGCCTGTGGAGGTACTCCATGGTCTACGTCGCCGTGCTGTTCGCGGTCTTCGCCGTCTCGCCGTTCATCTCGTGACGCTCGAGATCGTCCGCCTGCACCTGGCGAACCTGAAGGTCACACCGGAGATCCCCGTGCACGGCTTCGTCATCAAGCACCCGCGGGCTGGCGCCATCCTGGTCGACACGGGCGTGGGCTGGGGCGACGAGAACGTGATCCGGGAGTGGAAGGTCGTCAATCGGCACGCCGCGGACGCGCTGGCCGAGCACGACCTCAGCCCGGCCGACGTTCGGATCGTGATCAACAGCCATCTCCACTTCGACCACTGCGGCCAGAACGCGGTCTTCAAGCACGCGCCCTTCTACATCCAGCGCAGGGAGCTGGACCGCGCGCGTGGTGACGGCCGCACCACGCAGTGGTTCGACTTCGCGGGCGCGCGATTCGAGCTCGTGGACGGCGACGCGGAGATCGCCGACGGCGTACGCGTGGTGGCCACGCCGGGCCACACCTCCGGCCATCAATGTGTGATCGTGGACACCGCCGACGGAGCCGGGGTGATGATCGGCGACGCCGCCTACACGGCCGACATCTACCGCGACGGTGACGATGCCGACCTGAGCGACTGGCGCGGCCAGTACTCCGACCGCGACGACTGGAGCAGCTCGCTCCAGAAGGTGCACGCCATGCACCCCCACGCGGTCCATTTCTGCCACGACACGCGCGTCGTTTGACATGAGGTTTGGGCCGCTGGTCGAAGCCGCGTGGCTGCGGGAGCACATCGCGGAGCGAGATGTTCGCGTGATCGACTTTCGCTGGTACCTGCAGGGCCGCGACGGCCGGAGCGAGTACGCGAAGGGCCACATTCCAGGCGCTGTCTTCGTCGACCTGGAGGCGGTCACCGGCCGGGGCGGCGGTCGCCATCCGCTGCCCGCTGCCGGGCAGTTCGAGATCGAGATGCGGAAGGCCGGCGTCAGCTCGGCCACGCGTGTCGTCGTCTACGACGACGCCGGCGCCTCCGTGGCGGCACGCCTGTGGTTCCTGCTCGGCTATTTCGGTCATCGCGCGCAGGCGGTGCTCGACGGCGGCATCGGGGCGTGGGGGAGCCCGCTGGAGACAGCCGCCCCCGCGGTGGCGCTGGGCGATTTCCGCGCCGCGCCGCCCGACGCGTCGCGCGTGCTCCATTTCGAGGACGTGCGCCGGCTGGGCGGCGTGCCGCTGATCGACGCCCGGGCCGGCGAGCGGTACCGCGGCGAGCGGGAGCCGATCGACCCCAAGGCCGGTCACATACCGGGCGCGTTGAACGCGCCCTTTACGGAGAACGTCGAGCCCGACGGACGTTTCAAGTCGCCGGCCGAGCTACGCGCGCGCTACGAGAAGCTCGGCGCCGCCGAGGGGGCGGTGTTCTACTGCGGCTCCGGCGTCAACGCCAGCCAGCACCTGCTGGCGATGGCCGTGGCCGGGCTCCCCAACGCGCGACTGTACGCGGGGTCGTGGAGCGACTGGTCGAACCGCGACGCTCCGGTGGCGACCGGCCCGGATCCATGCTAGGAATTACGATTCGCCCATGATCTTGAAGGGGAAGCGAATTCTCATCGCCGGCATGTCGGACCGGCGCTCGATCGGTTTTGCCATCGCGCAGGAAGCGCAGCGCCAGGGCGCCGAGATCCTGCTCACGAGCTTCGGCCGGATGATGAGCATCACCCAGATGACGGCGAAAAAGCTCGACCCGGTGCCGGACATTCTCGAGATGGATGTGCAGAAGGTCTCCGACATCGCCGACGCGTTCCAAGAGACGTCGAGACGGTGGGACCGTCTCGACGGATTGGTCCACTCGGTTGCATTCGCGCCCGCCGACGCGCTGGGCGGCCAATTCCTGAACACTCCGTGGGAAAGCGTCGCCACGGCGCTGCAGGTGAGCGCCTTTTCGTTCAAGGAGATGGCGCGAGGCTTTTTGCCGCTGATGAAAGAACACGGTGGATCGATGGTCACGATCGACTTCGACAATTCGACCAGCGCCTGGCCGAAATACGACTGGATGGGCGTCTCCAAGGCGGCGCTGGAGTCGGTGACTCGCTACCTCGCGCGCGACCTCGGCCGCTACAAGATTCGGGTCAACGCGGTCTGCGCGGGCCCACTGGCCACCCTGGCCGCGAGCGGCATCCCGGGCTTCAAGGACTTCGAGGAGGTCTGGGAGAAGCGGGCTCCCCTGGGCTGGAACCTGCAGGACAAATCTCCAGTCGGACGGGCGGTCTGCGTTCTCCTTTCGGAGTACCTGGACATGACCACGGGCGAGCTCGTCCACGTCGACGGCGGCTACCACGCCATGGGCACGGAGCTCCCACCGGTATAGGGGGATTTCCGACTGACCCAAGATGTTGTGTCCGGCTGGGGACAAGCGCGCAACATCGTGTTAGGCTCTTCCGAAATCCTGGCCCGCCAGGGCCCAGAAAACGGGAGGAATGCAGTTTGCGGGAGTGCCTGGTGATCTACGTGGACGCCGCGCTGGACAAGCATGGCCGGGCCGGATGTGGCCTGGCCGTTTTTGTTAGAGGGCGGGCCGTCTACACGGAATCCTTCGGCTTTTCGCATCTCGGCGGTTCGGCCCAGCTGGAGGCACACGTGTGCGCGGGCGCGCTCGATCTTGCCGCCGCGCGCTGGCCATATCACCGTGTGATCGTGCGCACCGATTGCGCGCCGGTGGTTCGCAGCAGAATGCCGTCGAGTGACAGTTTCCGCGTTGCCGTGCACGAAGTTCGCGAACGATGCCGGCGAGGCTGGCGCGTGGTCCGTTATGTCAGTCGAAAAGCCAATCCAGCGCACGAGCTTGCGCGTGAAGGATTGAAAAGCCTCAGCAAACAGCAATTGCTGGCCGCCGCGTAATTTCCCGTCAGAAAAATTCGGATCGGGCGCAGTTAGTATTGCTGCGCCCGATTTCTTTTTTCAGGAGAGAAGATGTCACCAGAGGAAGCACAGCAGAACGCCCCGCGACGACGAGGTAGGCCACCCGGCTCGAAGAACCGCCGCACTGGAAAACGCCGATCGAGCGGTGGTGATCTCGTCGGCCAGCTCAACTCGATGGTGGCCGAGCTGATCAAGAAGAACAAGCAGCTGCAGCGCCAGGTCGCCAAGCTCACGGCGAAGGCGGGTGCAAGCAAGGCCAGCAAGGGCGTGGAAAGGGGAATCCGGACGCTCTCGCGCCGCGTGCAGAAGGCTCTTGGCACCAAGCCCGCGCGCCGTCGCCGGGCGGCGCCGACGAACGGACGGCGAAAGCGAGCCACGACGACGCGCAGGCGGAGAGCTTCTTAGACTCCGCCCGATTCCATTCGCTTGGCGGTGCGGTAGGCGTCGACGATGCTGAATATCCAGAGGCCCCCGCCGCCAAGCTCCATCGGCACGCCGACCGCCGCCCCGATCACAGTCAGGTCGAGGTCGAAGCCGAAGAACTGCAGGCCCAGGACGCTGGCCATGTATGCAATTCCTTTGACGTTCTGGCCCAGATAGAAATGGCCGAGCCCGGGCACGATCCCCAGCGCGGCCGCGACCGCTGGGCTCTTGCGGGGGCGTACGAACGGAGCCCGGTATCCGCCGGAGGCCGGCGAGCCGCAGCGTGGGCACGGCGCGTTCGGGTTGGTGAGGTGCGCTCCGCAGCGCCCGCAGAGAACCTCGGCAGCCATCCCTTACCACTCTCCCACTTTTTGCTAGCTTCCTAACCGTGGATCTCGGCTTCACCGCCCAGGAGGAGGCCTTCCGGGACGAGGTCCGAACGTGGCTCGAGGCGAACCTGCCCGCGAGCTGGCGCCAGGACGGCAAGGGGGGCTACCGCGATGAGGAGGACACCGACCTCCAGCGCGAGTGGCAGCGCACGCTCCATCAGGGCGGCTGGCTCAAGCTGGGCTGGCCGAAAGAGGCGGGAGGTCGCGGCGCCACGCCCGTGATGCAGGCGATCTACCAGGAGGAGATGGCGCGCGTTGGTGCGCCGGGCATCCTGGGCCGGCTTGGGGTGACCCTGCTCGCGCCGACCCTCGTGACGGCCGGCAGCGAGTGGCAGAAGAAGGAGTACGTCGAGAAGATTCTCAGCGGCGAGCTGATCTTCTGCCAGGGCTTCAGCGAGCCCGACGCGGGCAGCGACCTTGCCGGCTTGCGCACGAAGGCCGAGAGGCGTGACGGCAAGTGGGTGATCAGCGGCCAGAAGACGTGGTCGAGCGGCGCCCACTACTCCGACAGGAGCTTCCTACTTGCCCGCACCGACGCGTCGGCCGAGCCGCACCGCGGGATCGGCTTCTTCCTGGTCGACATGCGTCAGCCCGGCGTCGAGGTCCGGCGCATCAAGCAGATGACCGGTGGCGGAGAGTTCTGCGAGATCTTCCTCTCCGGGGCGGAGGTCGAGGATCGCGACCTGGTCGGCCAACCGGGCGACGGCTGGAAGATCGCCATGACCGTCTTCGGCTTCGAACGTGGGGGCCTGGCCCAGGCGGCGCGCTTCGAGCGCGCGGTGGACGAGCTCGCGGCGCTGGCACGCGACCGCGGCGCGGGAACCGACGCCACGACCCGGCAGAGGATCGCCCAGGCTCGGATCGAGGCGCACGTTTTCCGGCTGATCGGGCTGCGCAACCTCTCTCGCGCGCAGCACGGCCACGCGCCCGGGCCCGAGGCGAGCGTGACCAAGCTCTTCTGGAGCGAGATGGACAAGCGTCTGCAGGAGACCGCGATCGGCGTCGAGGGCATGTACGGCGCGCTGGCGCCTGATTCGCCGCACACGATCGAGGATGGGCGCTGGCAGTACGGCTGGATGTGGGCGCAGGCGGAGACGATCTACGCCGGCTCGTCCGAGATCCAGCGCAACATCATCGCCGAGCGCGTGCTCGGCCTTCCACGCGGACGATGAGCGCAACCACTTCGGTCATCGACCGGCTCCGGGCGCGGATCGGCGTCGACGGCCCGGCGGTCACGGCCAGGGTCGAGGCCGGGCACGTCCGGCGCTTTGTCGAGGCGATCGGCGATTCCAACCCGCGCTGGGAGAAAGAGACGCCGCCGACGTTCCTCGTGGCGCTCGCCCCGGCGGCGTACCACCTCGCCGAGGCGGAGGAGTACGGCAAGGGCTGGCTCAACGGCGGCAACCGCTTCGAGTACTTTGTGCCGGTGAAGGTCGGCGACGAGATCACCGCGCGGGGCCGGATCGCGGACGTCTACGAGAAGGAGGGCTCGAGCGGCAACCTGCTCTTCATCGTCTTCGAGACCGACTACACGAACCAGCGCGGCGACCTGGTCGCCCGGCTGCGCGGGACGGCGATCCGGCGATGAAACTCGAGGTTGGGCAGGAGCTGCCCGAGCTGGTCAAGCATCCGACCACGCGCCAGCTGGTCCAGTACGCCGGCGCGCAGGGCGACTTCTATGAGATCCACTACGACCAGGAATACGCACGGAGCGTCGCCCTGCCCGGCGTCATCCTGCACGGGCTGCTCAAGGCCGCCTTCCTCGGGCAGCTGGTCACCGACTGGCTAGGCGACCGCGGCCGGCTCATCACGTTCGAGGTCAGCTATCGCGGCGTCGACATGCCAGGCCATCCCTACCGCTGCCGGGGCCGGGTGACCAGGGTCGACGGCGGCGACGTCGAGGTCGAGGTCTGGGGCGAGGACGAGAGCGGCAAGAAGACCACGGTGGGGACCGCGACGGTCCAGCTCGACGACTGATGTTCAGCTTCTACCTGGTCCTGCTCTACGTCCACATCCTCTCCGCCATCGTCGCGGTCGGCTCGAACGTCACGTACGGGGTCTGGTCGATCCGCGCCGCCGGCGACCCGGCTCACCTCGGCTTCGCCCTGAAGGGCATCAAGTTCATCGATGACCGGATCGCCAACCCGGCGTACGGCGTCCTGCTGATCACCGGCCTGGTGATGGTGTTCATGCAGTGGAAGATCACCGACCTGTGGGTGATCGTCGCCCTGGTCCTGTTCGCGGCCGTGGTCGTGCTCGGGATCGCGTTCTACTCGCCGCTGCTGAAGAACCAGATCCGGCTCGTCGAGGCCGGTCAGACCTCTTCGCCCGAGTACGAGCGCGTCGCGGGGTTGAGCCGCAGGTTCGGGCCGGGCCTCGGGATCATCGTGCTCGTGATCCTCGTGATGATGGTGTTCAAGCCCAGCCTGTAAGCGAGACCCGTCACCACCAGCACGGTGCCGTCGATCACGCAGTAGCCGCCGGCGATGACCGACGGCGGGTTGCCCGACGGAATGTGCGTCCACGGCGCCGCCGCCATCCAGGTCCAGTTGCCGAACGATGTGCCGCAGATCTCGAGCTCGCTGACGATGACGAAGATCGCCGCGAACAGCGGCCAGCGCGGCGACCGCAGCAGGAAGTAGGCGAACACCGGCAGGCACAGCGCGCCCTGCACGTCTAGCCGGCCGGTGAAGACCGGCAGGACCGTGAGGCCGAGCACCGCCCACGTCGCGGCCGCGCCCAGGATGGCGTGCGCCACGCGGCGGCCGTAGCGGCGCACCACCGGCGTCTGCGCCGCAAGCAGCCCGAACAGGTAGACGATGCCGTGCCCGGGCGGCACGAACAGCGGCAGGTTGTGCAGCCGGTAGCGGTAGACGCCCCAAACCAGCGAGCCGAACACCTCGAAGCACGTCGCGACGACGACGCACGTCCACACCTGCACCCGCTGCTCCTTCGGCGCCTTGAGGGCGGCGAGGAACAGGACCGTGAACGTCAGCCCGCCCAGGACGTCCTGCTGCCAGACGGCCGTGACCCTGCTGTCGGCGAGGAGCCCGAGCGGGGTGTAAACGAGGAGGTACGCGTGCAGCCAGTACGGCTGCACGCGCTCAGCGATTGCCCTGATTACTTGATCGTGCCTCGCTCGTCGATGATGCTGCCCTGCAGCTTCCAGCCGGTGCCGGCCCAGGTGATGACCTGCTCCTGCATGATCGGGAAGTGGTCGCTCGAGGTCGTGGTGAGCTTCACGCCCGGGAGCAGGAACGGGTTGGATTCGTTCAGCTGGCTCGACGCGATCTTCATCACGTTGGCGCGGGTCAGGTTGTTGCCGGCCAGCTTGAGGACGTCGACCATCGTGTAGGCGACGGCGACACCGTAGATGTTGAAGCCGTCGAGCACGTTGCAGGTCGAGCAGTTGGCGATCACGGTCTTGTACAGCTTCATGCCGTCGTCGTTCGCCCACTGCGGGTCCGTCGGGTCCTTGATGTAACCGACGCTCGTCACGTTCTTGAGAGCCGCGCCCGACTTGGCGGCCAGGCCCATGTACACCTGCGGGTTGGAGACCGAGTTGAGGTAGATGTTGGCCGGCTCCCAGTGGAGACCGGCGGTGATGAAGGCGAGCGACTGGATCGTCGGCTTGGGGGTCGAGAAGAGGAACAGAGTGTCGGCGCCCGAGGCCTTCAGCTTGGTCAGCTGCGCGAACGGGTTGGCCGCGGTGACGTCGTACGCCTCCTTGTCGACGATCATGGACGCCTTGTCGCCGAGGCCGTCCGTCAGGCCCTTCAGATAGTCCTGCCCGTAGTCGTCGTTCTGGTACAGGACGCCGATCTTGGCGCTGGCGTGGTTCTGCAGCACGTCCTTGGCGTAGATGTGCGCCTCGCCCTGGTAGGGCGGCTGCCAGCTCAGCGTCCACTGGCTGCTGTTGAAGTCCTTGCCCCACGTCGTCGCGCCGGTGGCGACGAACAGCTGTGGCACCTTCTTGGAGTTCAGGTAGTCACGCACCGACGTCTGCGACTGCGTGCCCAGTCCGCTGAACATGGCGAACACCTGGTCCTGCTCGACCAGCTGCTTGGTCAGCGGGACGGTCTGGGCCGGGTTGAACCCGTCGTCGAGGATCTTGAACGTGATCTTCCGGCCGTTAACGCCACCCTGGGTGTTGTTGACGTACGTGAAGTAGGCGTTCTCGGCGTTGGCGATGGTGCCGTAGGCGGCCGCCGGTCCCGAGAGCGCGTTGGTGGTGCCGAGGAGGATCGAGTTGCTGGTGATGCCCACGTCCGTCTGGGTGGTGGTGCCGGTGGTGCCGCCGCAGGCGGCAACCGTCAGCAAGAAAGCCGCAACCGCGGCTAAGCCAGGAACCCTCCGTCCCATAGAAACACCTCCAGCGTTGATGAACTTGTATTTAAACAGTCTGGGGATCGGGCGGCATCTGTCCAGCATCTCGATCGCTGGCCGCGCGCAGGCGCCGGTTGAGCGTGACATAACCGCTCCGGAGGAGTCCGACGAGGCCGTTCGGGGCGAACATCATGACCAGGATCAGGATCACCCCGTACGACACGGCCGGGCCGGCGTTCTTCACCGTCGAGGTGATCTGGTCGGGGAGCCACGTCTGGCTCGGGACGAACTGGTTGGCCTCGATGGGCAGGAAGTAGGCGAAGATCGCGCCCAGGAGCGGGCCGCCGATCGAGGCCAGGCCGCCGACCACGGCGCCGACGAGGAGCTGGATGGAAAGCGAGACCGGGAACGTGTCGGCGCTGATGAAGCCGAGCGACAGCGCGTACAGCGATCCGGCCGTGCCGGCGTAGAAGGCGGAGATCCCGAAGGCCAGGGTCTTGTACCCGGCGACGTTGATCCCGGACGCGGCGGCGGCCACCTCCGCGTCGCGGATCGCGCGCATCGCCCGGCCCGGCCGGTGGCGGGCGAGGTTCCACGCCAGCCAGAACAGCAGCAGCGCGACGAGGAAGATGACGTAGTAGATCCACTGGTCGCTGGTCATCACCGTGCCGGTGACGGTGGCGAAAGCTTCGCGCGCGAAATCCGGTGGATCCGGCTGTGTGACCAGGATGCCGCGCACGCCGCCGGTGAGCTCGGCCGGGCGCTTGATCAGGCTGGGCGTGACGACGGCGAGCGCGAAAGTGGCCAGCGCCAGGTACAGGGGTGAGAAGCGCAGCGCGGGCACGCCGAAAAGGAAGCCGACCACGCCGGTGAGGACGGCGGCGATGGGGATGGTCACGAGGTAGTCCATGTGGTAGCGGTGCGCCAGGATGGCCGACGTGTAGGCGCCGAGGGCCATGAACGCGCCGTGGCCTAGCGAGAGTTGGCCGCTGTAGCCCACCAGGATGTTGAGGCCCATGATCGCGATGGCCAGCACCAGCGCCTGCGCCCACAGGCTGGTCCAGAAGCTGCTCATGACCGTCGGCAGGCCGAAGAAGAAGAGGATCGCGACCCCGACCAGCCAGTAGCGCGGCGGCGCGGTGCGGATCCGGTTCATCAGACGCGACGCGTGGCGGCGCGGCCGAAGAGGCCGTTCGGCTTGAGGATCAGGACCGCGATGATGATGGCGAGACCGAACGCCAGTTGCAGGTCGCCCGCGTTGGGCACGTAAGCGCCGGCGAGGTTCACCACGACGCCGACGATGAGGCCGCCGACCACGGCGCCGAGTGGGCTTTCGATCCCGCCCAGGACCGCCGCGGCGAAGGCGTAGATGATGATCGTCTGCATCATGTTCGGCTCGAGCAGCAGGATCGGGGCGACCATCATCCCGCTCACCGCGCCGACGCCCGACGCGAGGCCCCAGCCCAGCGCGAGCATCCACGAGACCTGCACCCCGAGCAGCCGGCTCGCCTCCGGATGGTGGGCGGCCGCGCGCATTGTCAGGCCAATCGTCGTGCGCTGCAGCAACAGGTAGACGGCGAGCAGGACCAGGCCGCACACGGCGACCACGCCCAGGTCGCGGTAGCTGATGTAGACGCCGGCGAGGTCGACGCTGTCAGACGAGAACGGGCTCGGAAACGACCTTGGCACGTAGCCCCAGACGAAACCGGCGATGCCGTTGACCAGGGTGGCCAGGCCGAGCGTGATGATGACGAGGGTCAGCACCGGCGCGCGCTCGACCGGCTTGATGACGACCCGCTGGACCAGGATGCCGCCGCCGAACGCGAGCACCATCGTCACCGGGAAGGCGATCCAGAAGCTGACCCCGCGAACGACGAGCGAATACGCGATGAAAGTGGCGAGCATCGCCATCTCGCCCTGGGCGAAGTTGACGAGGCCCATGGCGTTGTAGATCAGGACCAGGGCGAGGGCGAGGCTGGCGAAGATGCCACCGGTGGCGAGGCCGCTGACGACGAGCTGCAGAAATTCCTGCATCAGTAGCCCAGGTACGAGCGCCGGACCGACTCGTCGCCGCGCAGCTCCGCGCTGGCGCCTTGCACGGCCACGCGCCCCACCTCGAGCACGTACGCGGTTGCCGACAGATCGAGGGCGATGCGCGCGTTCTGCTCGACGAGCAGCACCGCGACCCTACTGGTCTCGTTGATGCTGCGGATGATCTCGAAGATCGAGCGCACGACGATTGGCGCCAGTCCCAGTGATGGCTCGTCGAGAAGCATCAGGCGGGGTCGCATCAGCAGCGCGCGCGCCAGCGCGAGCATCTGCTGCTCGCCGCCGGACAGGGTGCTCGCCGAGAGGCGGCGCCGCTGCTTCAGCACCGGGAAATAGTCGAAGACCCGGTCGTAGTCCTTGGCCACCTCGGCCTTGTCTCGTCTCAGGTGGGCGCCGAGACGAAGGTTCTCGTCCACGGTGAGCTCAGTGCAGATGCCTCGACCCTCGGGCACGTGGGCGATGCCGCGGCGCACGATCTCCTCGGTCGGCATGCGCCGCAGCGAGTGGCCGGCGAAGCGGATGTCACCCGTCCACCTGACCCCACCGGTGATGGCGCGCAGCGTCGTCGTCTTGCCCGCGCCGTTGGCGCCGAGCAGCGAGACCACGCCGCCTTCCGGCACCGAGAGCGAAACGCCGTGCAGCACCGACGTCGGCCCGTAGCCGGCCCGCACCTCCTCCAGCTCGAGCAGTGCGCTCACGCCGCGCCCAGGTAAGCCTCGATCACCGCGGGGTTGCGCTGCACGTCCGCGGGCGTGCCCTCCGCGATCTTCTTGCCGAAGTCGAGCACCACCACGCGGTCCGAGATGCCCATGACGAAAGCCATGTGATGCTCGACCAGCAGCATGGTGACGCCCAGGTCGGTGTGCACGCGGCGCAGGAGCCGCGCGGTGCCGTCCACCTCCTCGTGGCTGATGCCCCCGGCGGGCTCGTCGAGCAGGAGCAACCGGGGCTTCGAGACGAGCGCGCGCGCCAGCTCGACCCGCTTCTGGACGCCGAAAGGCAAAGCGGCCACCGGCCGCTCCGCGTACTGGGCCAGGCCGACGAAGTCGATCATCTCCATCGCTCGCCCGCGCGACGCCGACTCGGCCGCGACCGCGCCGGGGAGCGGCAGGGACGCCTGCAGCCAGCCGCTCTTGGTCTGCGTGTGGTCGCCGACGAGCACGTTGTCCAGAACCGTCATCGTCCGGAAGAGGGCGACGTTCTGGAACGTGCGCGCCAGCCCGTGGCGGACGATGTGGTGGGCCCTGATCGACGAGACGGGGTTGCCGTCGACCAGCACCGAACCGCCGCTCGGCCGGTAGACACGGGTGATGACGTTGAAGAGCGTCGTCTTGCCGGCGCCGTTCGGGCCGATGAGAGCGACGACTTCGCCGGAGTTGACGTCGAACGAGACCCTGTCGAGGGCGACGACCCCTCCGAAGCGGACGCTCAGTTCACGGACTTCGAGGAGCGCCCCCACCCGCCGAATCTTAAGTTGGACCCGATCCCGTGTCGAACCAGTCGCGCGGCGGGTCCCCTTCCTCCTGCAGCGGCGGTTCGGGGACGCCCCACTCCGAACTGCCGGTGCCCCACTCGACTGGAGGGCCCCACTCGACCGGCGGCTCGGGCGCCACGGCCGGCGGCACGGCCGGCGGCACCGCGGGCCCTGTAGCGGTGGGGCTCGGACTCGGCATCGACTCGGGCCAGGCCGAGGGCTGGCTCGCCGTCTTGGGTGTGGCCGGCGGTGCCCCGAACGCGGCCGAGTAGTCGGGCCTGGTCGCGCGGTGGACCACCGCCGCTGAGGGCAGCAGCCCGGGACGGCGCGGACGGCGCATGACGTTGACGAGCCACCACGCGAGGGACAGCAGGATGGCGCCCGCGCCGAAGATCGGGAGGAACACGAACGGCGGCCGGGTGATGACGTCGAAACCGCTCAGGGTCGGGGTGACGCGAGCCGCGCTCGCGAATCCGCCCGGGCTTTCCTGCGGGGATGGCGACTCGAGCGGCGTCTCGATCGGAGAGGGCGACGGTGGCTCAGGCGACGGGGTCGTCGACTGGAGCGTGAAGTTTGCGCATGGGTTGGGCGGCACGCTGGCGCAGAGCCTGTGTACGCCGTCTCTGTCACCGGCGAACGGCTTGACGCGCGTGTTGAAGCTTCCGCCCGCGTCGGCGGTCGCGGAGCCGGCGACGTGGTTGGGCGTGTCCCAGTAGAGCGTTACCGTCTCGTTGGGGAGGAACTGGCCGCCGCTCACGCTGATCACGGTGTTCGGGCCGCCGAGCGTCACATCAAGAGAAAGGAATGCGTTGACCGGAATCGGCGTCGGGGAAGGAGACGAGCTGCTCGCTTCGCTGGTCATCGCGCGGGCCGTTGGCGAGAGGGCAAAGAGAGCTGTAGATGACGCTGCGGCGGCCAGAACGACGGCGAGCGGCGCGAGACGAGGGATCCCCGGGAAACGCATGAAGCGCCGGAACGATACCAGAGTCGGTTTGGTTACACCGGGGGCCACGGGATCGACCACGCCGAGGACGGTTCAGGGAACCGCCACCGAGAGTCGAGCACTCCCCGTAGACGCCGTCCAAGCACCTCGACCTCGTCGGGGCTGATCAGCTTCTGCATCGT
>JBKPCW010000110.1:0-4756 GCA_046727555.1 Candidatus Dormiibacterota bacterium
CTGCAGGAGCATCAGCGGGCCTACCCCGTAGGCCAGCAGGTGGACCGTCGCCTGGACCTTGACCATCAGCCGGTTGGGGCTCCTCCACACGGGGCCCAGCAGCCGGAAGGCGCACTGGAAGCTGCCCGTCGCCCAGCGCGACTGCTGGCTGCGGTAGGCGTCGATGGAGACGGGCAGCTCCTCTGGCACGACCAGGTCCTCGACGTACGCCGCCTTCCAGCCGCGGAGCTGAGCGCGGTAGCTGAGATCGAGGTCCTCGGTCAGCGTGACCGCGGTCCAGCCGCCGGCGTCCTCGATCGCGGCCCGGCGCCAGACGCCCGCCGAGCCGGTGAAGTTGACGAAGTAGCCGCGCGCCGAGCGCACCGACTGCTCGACCAGGAAGTGGAAGTCGATGAACAGCGCCTGGAGGCGCGTGAACCATGAGTACCCTTCGTCGAGGTGCCCCCAGCGTGCCTGGACGAACGCCACGCGGGGGTCGTCGAAGCCGCCCACCATGCGGCGGAGGAAATCGGGTGGGGGGACGAAGTCGGCGTCGAACACGGCGATGAGCTCCGCCTGCGTCCTTGCCATGCCGTGGGCGAGGGCGCCCGCTTTGAACCCGGCGCGCGTGCCGCGGCGCACGTGCGACACGAGCAATCCCTGGCCGCGCCAGTGGGCCGCGCGGCGGGCAAGGATCTGGACGGTGTCGTCGTCGGAGTCGTCCAGGGCCTGGACCTCGAACCGGTCGCGCGGCCAGTCGAGGGCGCACACGGCGTCGAGGACGCGCTCGGCGACGTAGCGCTCGTTGTAGACGGGGACCTGGACGCAGACGAGTGGGAAGCGCGTCGAGGGTGGCGGCGCCGGCCGCCGCGGCATGCGCGCCGCGCACAGAGTGAGAAAGAGCAGGTTCAGGCCGAAACCGAAAAGCAGCACGCTGGTCACGACCAGGAGCGCGACCGTGGCGGCGCCGATCAAGCTTCGTCGAAGAGGGTGTAGGGCCGCATCGTCGCCCTCACGAAGGCGACGCGAGCCAGGGCCTGGGGTCGGTCGCGCCGCGTCCACTGCATGTACCGCCACGCCGCCCGGCCGAGCGTCCGCGCGGGGCGGTCCAGGAACGCCGGATAGACGTGGCGTGGGAACCGGCGTGGCGTCTCGATGAGCAGCGGGGCGGGACGCCGGGCAAGCTGAGGAAAGTGCTCGAGCAGCTCCGGGTTCGCGGTCACGATCTCGTGCAGCGCCTCGACCCCGAACACCGGCTCCGCGACCAGCAGCTCGAAGGCCATGTCCGCGTCCTGCCTCTGCAGCGGCAGGCACTGGGAGCGCTCCAGGACGAGGTTCACGGTCATCAGCCGCGGCGCGACGGGACGTCGCGTCAGGTCGTCAACGGGCTTGGCCCGGTGGCGCAGCGCGTGCACGAGCCCGAGGACGTTGACCACGACGTACGCGAGGTGGCGGTGGCCGTCCTCGACGATGAGGTTGAGATCGACGTCGTCCGAAGCGCGGAACCCGCCGCTCGCCAGCGAGCCCGCGATCGAGACGCTCCTGATGAAAGGCGCCACCGCGACCAGGGCGCGCACGAAGCGCCGCGTCATCGCGACGTACGAGTCGGCTTCGGCGGCGTGGCCGGCCGCGCGTGTGCGGATCGCCGCGGCCTCGCCGGTGGCGGCGCGCTCGACCACCAGGCCCTCCTCGATGGCCAACCCTGAGTCCGCGGCCAGCGCCCAGCGGACGTCGCGCTCGGGCAAAGGCCCGCCGAGGCAGATCTCGCCGAGACGCTTCGGGGTGAGCGCGTACCCGCGGCGGCGCAGCAGGGCGACCGTGCGCCGCACGCGCTCGGAGATCGCGCCTGTTTCGGCGCTTAGCTGCCCGACAGCCATCTGCTTCGATACGGCCCCTGGTTACGTGGCATGATCGAAGGCAGGCGACGACAGGATATAGGGAGGAACCAGATGACCGCCGACGGACATTTCCAGGTCCCCACGCCAGTCAACGAGCCGATCCGTTCATACGCGCCGGGCGACCCGCACCGCAAGAGCCTCAAGTCTCGTCTGGCCGAGCTCACGGACGCGAAGACCGAGGTGCCGATGCAGATCGGCGGCGAGCGCCGCTGGGGCGCTTCGCGCGGCACGATTCAGTCACCGCACCGCCACGAGCTCGCCATCGCCGAGTACGCCGTCGGCGGAGCCAGGGACATCGACGACGCCATTCACGCCGCGCTCGCGGCGCGCAAGATGTGGGCCGCGACCTCGTACCACGAGCGGGCGGCCGTCCTCCTCCGCGCGGGCGCGCTCCTCGCGGGACCGTGGCGGGACACGATCAACGCCGCCACCATGCTCGGCCAGTCGAAGACGGTCCACCAGTCGGAGATCGACGCGGCCTGCGAGTCGATCGACTTCTGGCGCTACAACGCCTACTTCGGCGACCAGCTCCTCCGCAACCAGCCCATGAATGACGCCACCGCGTGGAACCGCCTCGAGTACCGGCCGCTGGAGGGCTTCGTTTTCGCCGTCAGCCCGTTCAATTTCACGTCGATCGCGGCCAACCTGCCAACCGCGCCCGTGCTCATGGGCAACACCGTCGTCTTCAAGCCGGCGACGCAGACCCTGCTCGTCGCCCACTTCCTGATGGAGCTGTGGCGTGAGGCGGGGCTGCCCGATGGCGTGATCAACATGGTCAGCGGCAGCGCGTCGGAGATCTCGGACAAGATCCTCAACCACCCCGAGCTCGCCGGCATCCACTTCACCGGCTCGACCGAGGTCTTCCAGGGGATGTGGCGCGAGGTCGGCCAGAACATCGGCCGCTACCGGACGTACCCGCGCCTGGTCGGCGAGACCGGCGGCAAAGACTTCGTCCTCGCGCATGACTCCGCCGACACCGACGCCCTGCGCACGGCGCTCGTTCGCGGCGCGTTCGAGTACCAGGGCCAGAAGTGCTCCGCCGCCTCGCGCGCGTACATCCCGCAGTCGATGTGGAAGTCGATGAAGGGCGACCTGGTCGACCTGGTGGACGCAATCCCCCAGGGAGACGTGGCCGACTTCCGCAACTTCATGGGCGCCGTCATCGACCAGCGCGCCTACAGCAGCCACATGGCCGCGATCGACTACGCGAAGAAGGCGAGCACCGCGACAGTCATCGCCGGCGGCAAAGGCGACGACAAGGTCGGCTGGTTCATCCGGCCGACGGTGATCGAGACGACCGACCCCGACTTCAAGCTGCTCAAAGAGGAGCTGTTCGGCCCGATCCTCACCGTCTACCCGTACGCGGACGGCAAGTTCGAGGAGACGCTCGACCTCGCGGACCGCACCAGCCCGTACGGGCTCACCGGGGCGGTCTTCGCGCGCGACCGGCAGGCGATTCGCAAGGCTTCGGAGAAGCTGGTCAACGCCGCCGGCAACTTCTACATCAACGACAAGCCGACGGGCGCGGTCGTCGGCCTCCAGCCGTTCGGCGGCGCGCGCGCCTCGGGCACCAACGACAAGGCGGGCTCATTCCTCAACCTGATCCGCTGGGTCAGCCCACGGATCATCAAAGAGACGTACAACCCGCCCACCGACCACCGTTATCCGTTCATGGAAGACGACCACGAGCGCGGAGCGATCTAGCAAGGTAAGGGCCGAGGTCGATGGGGCGGTCCTCACCGTCACCATCGACCGCCCGGAGGTGCGGAACGCGGTCGACCCCGAGACCGCGCGCGCGCTGGAGCGGGCGTTCCGCGAATTCGACGCGGACGACGCGCTGAATGTCGCCGTCCTCACCGGCGCCGGCGGCAATTTCTGCGCGGGCTTCGACCTGAAGGCGCTGGCGGGCGGTGTGACCTACGCCGTCGGGGAGACCGGCCCGGGGCCGATGGGGCCGACGCGGATGGAGCTGGGCAAGCCCGTGATAGCGGCGGTCGAGGGCTTCGCCGTGGCCGGAGGGCTCGAGCTCGCGCTCTGGTGCGACCTCAGGGTGGCGGCGAGCGACGCCACGCTCGGCATCTTCAACCGCCGGTTTGGCGTGCCGTTGATCGACCTGGGCACGGTGCGCCTGCCGCGGATGATCGGCCAGGGCCGCGCCCTCGACCTGATCCTCACCGGCCGGCCGGTCAAGGCTGACGAGGCGCTTCGCATCGGCCTGGTCGAGCGGGTCGTGGAGCCGGGACGGGCGCTGGCCGAGGCGCAGGCCCTGGCTCGCGCGATCGCCGCCTTCCCGCAGCGCGCGTTGCGGGGCGACCGGCGGAGCGTTCTCAGCCAGTGGTCCAGGAGCCTGAGGGAGGCGACGCTCGCCGAGTATCGCGAAGGCATGGCGGCGATGACGTCAGGCGAGCCGGTCGACGGGGCGAGGCGCTTCGCGGAGGGAACGGGCCGGCATGGCGCCTGAGCCAGGATCGTCTGGCTAGCGAATCCTGACGTCCGTCGACGAGGTCGTCACGACCACTCCACCGGCCACGACCTGCACCGTCAGCTGATAGCTGTTGGGGGCCAGCGACTTGGCGGTGTTCACGCTCCCGTGGAACCTGTGCTCGTTCGCGTCATACGTCGCGCAGACGGCGGTGCCTGGTGCGCCGGTGAAGGTGATCTTCACCGAGCAGCTTGCCGCCAAGGCGCTCGCGTCGGCGTCAGGGATCGGATTCCCGCCTGCGTCATTCAGGGCGAAGACGACCGGGATGCTGGACCCGCTGTTGAGCACCTTGTCGCTCGGCTGGATGAACCCGGAGAAGGCGTAGCCAACGACGTACGAGCACGACGTGGACGCCGTGTTCCCTGCGATGTCCGCCGCGTTGACCGCGACTGTGTGC
>JBKPCW010000111.1:0-3857 GCA_046727555.1 Candidatus Dormiibacterota bacterium
AACCTGGGGAGGCCAGATGAAGACGATCTCCCGAGCAGACCCGAAGTGCGCGCTCGATGCTCGACACGAGCCGGTGGCCAGGGTGAGTCTGGGCGAATCGTTGCCGAACGACATCCTGGCGCTGAACCAGATCCGCGTGCCCGGCATGCAGCCGATCTAGGCCGTGGAAAGCAGGCGAACCGTGCTCCTGTCCGACGGCACTCTGGCTCCGGGCGTCGAGTCGCCCATCGACGTGGAGTTCCTCCTGGAGGCGCTCCGCTGGATGATGAAGTCGAGGCTCTACGACACGCGCGCGATCGCGCTGCAGCGCCAGGGTCAATTCGGCGTCTATTCCCCGGGCACCGGTCAAGAGGCTTCTGTCATCGGCTCGGCGATGGCGGTTGATCCGGCTCGCGACTGGATGGTGCCGCAGTATCGCGAGCTCATGGCGACCGTTCACCACGGATTGCCGCTCGAGGTCATCACCGCCCAGTTCCTGGGCAAGATCGCGCCGGCCCGCATCCCCGACGGCGTCAGGGTGCTCCCGACCCAGGTTGCCATCGCGGCGCAGTTGCCGCAAGCCACCGGCCTCGCCTGGGGCCTGCGCCTCAGGGGCGAGGATTCCGTCGTGATCGCGTACATCGGCGACGGCGGCTCGTCGGAGGGTGACTTCCATGAGGCCTTGAACCTGGCCGGCGTGTTGAAGGCGCCCATCGTCTTCTTCCTGCAGAACAACCAGTGGGCGATCTCCACCTCGCGACGTGCCCAGTCCGCCACGAGCAGCTTTGCGCTCCGCGCCGCCGGCTATGGATTCGACGGCATCGAAGTCGACGGCAACGACGTGATGGCCGTGTACAGCGCCACCTGCGACGCGGTCGCGCTCGCGCGCAGCGGCGGCGGTCCGACGCTCATCGAAGCCGCGACCTACCGAATGAGCTTTCACAACACAACCGACAACCCATCGCGTTATCGGGATCCGACGGAATACGACGAGGCCGTTCGCCGCGACCCGATCGAGCGCGTCCAGAAGTACCTGGCGAGGCTGGGCCTGTGGGACGCGCGGCGCGAAGCCGCGATGCTCGAGGAACTTCGCGGCGAGCTCGAACGCGCGCTGGAGCTCGCGTCTGCGGCACCCGCACCTGGCCCGGAGGACCTCTTCACGAACGCCTACGGCGATCTACCGCCGCGGGTGGTCCGGCAGAAGGCCGAGCTCCTCCGCGGCCTGAAGGGCTGACTTGACCCAGCGCAACATCGTGGAGGCGATCAACAACGCACTGTTCGAAGAGATGGAAGACGATCCACGAGTCATGGTCCTCGGTCTGGATGTGGGCAGGCTCGGCGGCGTCTTCAGGACGACGACCGGGCTGGTCGAGCGGTTCGGCACGGATCGCGTCGTCGACATGCCGCTGGCCGAAGCAAGCATCCTGGGCGCCTCGCTGGGACTCGCGCTCGCCGGGATGGTGCCGGTGGCCGAGATCCAGTTCCTCGGCTTTACCGCACAGGGCTTTCATCAGCTCGGGCCGCAGCTCGCCAAATATCGGCAGCGCTCGAAGGGCCGATACCAGTGCCAGGTGACGGTGCGAGCGCCGTGTGGAGGTGGCATTCGCAGCCCCGAGTTCCACTCGGATGCGGTCGAAGCCCAGTTTGTCCAGACGCCGGGCATCAAGATCGTCATGCCGTCAAATCCCTACGACGCCAAGGGTCTGCTCCTGGAGGCGATCCGAGATCCAGACCCGGTCCTGTTCTGCGAGCCGGACCGGCTGTACAGGGCGGGCCGGAGCGAAGTGCCCGACGGCTCATACACAGTGCCATTCGGGGAAGCGTCGCTCGTGCGTGAAGGCGAGCACGTGACGCTGGTCGGGTGGAGCGCCGCGGTCGAGCTGTGCACGCGGGCAGCCGAGACCCTGGCGGCGGAAGGTGTGTCGGCCGCGGTGCTCGACCTGCGGACACTGGTGCCCCTCGACGTGGCCACGCTTTGCGCTCAGGTTGCCAAGACCGGCCGGTGCGTGATCGTCCACGAGGCGCCTCTGTCCGCGGGCTTCGGCGCGGAGATATCCGCGACGCTGATGGAGGAGGTCTTTTACGACCTCGAGGCGCCGGTGGCGCGGGTCGGTGCGTTCGACGTTCCGTTTCCGGCCGCGTCGCTCGAGGACTATTACCTTCCGTCGGTCGAGCGCGTGGTGGCGGCGGTCCGCCGCACGTTGGAGAGCTGAGCAGGCGAATGACGCGGCGATTCCGGTTCGGGATTTGCACCGATCAGAACATGCCGTGGGCAAAGACGGTCGAGCGCTGGCGGCTTTTCGAGCGACTCGGTTACGAAAGCGCCTGGCTCTGCGATCACCTCATCCAGCCAAGCCGCCCGGAAGGACCCTACTTCGAGGCCTGGTCGCTGCTGGGAGGCCTGGCTGCCCGGACCCAGAAGATCCGAGTCGGCGTTCTCGTGACGTCGAACACGTTTCGCTACCCACAACTCCTGGCCAAGATGGCGGTCACGGTCGACCACATCTCGAACGGCAGGCTCGAGATCGGCCTGGGAGCGGGTTGGTACGAACCTGAGCACGCGATGTTTGGCATCGAGTTTCCCGAGACGAAGGAGCTCGTGGGGCGCTTCCGAGAGGCGGTCCAGATCGTCGATCTGATGACTCGCCAGGACACGAGCTCCTTCAGCGGGACGTACTACAAGCTCCAAGGCGCGCGCTCACGTCCGGCGAGCATTCAGAAACCGCGCCCACCGCTCGTGCTCGGAGCCTTTGGGCCACGAATGCTGAGGATCGTCGCGGAGCTTGCCGACACGTGGAATGCTTTTGGCACCCCGACCGAGATGCGCGAGCGAAATCAAATGCTCGACGCCTATTGCCACGACATCGGGCGTGACCCCGACACGCTGGACCGCTCGCTCTACTACTGGGTGCCAACAACGGATGCGGATCCATGGGTCTCGAGGGATGCGTTCAGCAGCGTGATCGAGCCATACATCGATGCCGGAATGAACCAGTTCATCCTCGACCAGCCCCGTGATGATCAGCTCCAAATGTTGGAGTGGGCGGCGGCGGAGGCGATTCCCACGTTCGCCACCCGGGAGCCACGCGCCATCGAGGCTGCGAAAGCGGCGGAAATAGATACCTCGAACTGGAAGCGGCCGCAAGACCACATTTGAAGCCGGCCTCTCAGCAGTCGAATGCCGACCAGCAGATGTCGTTTCGCAACCGCTGATCGTCCAGGACCAGTTCGCGGATCGAGTCCGGGAGCTGCTCACGCTGCCATCGGCACTCGAGCCGCCCGGAGCTCTCACCCTCCCCTTGAGGAGCGGCCGCACGCGCCGCCTTGATCGCGTAGGCCGCCGCTCCTAGCTCGTGGGCGGCGACGTGCGCCACCGCCGCGGCCTGGGCGGCGGCATATGCGGCATGGCGTGGGGCGCCGCGTAGCTCTCGAGCAGCCCCGTTGGCCATGCCGGCAGCCTCGCGCGCCTGGGACATCGTGATCTCGCCACGCACCCACGCCCGAGCCTGCGCGATCGCCCGGCGAGGCCGCAAGTCTGAAGGTTGCGCCGACTCGAACAGGTGCAGGACGTGTTCGGCACAGGTTGCGGCCCACAGGGCGAGCAGCTGATGGTCGGGGTCTGTGAGCGTCCCCCCGCGACGGATGGTGATGAAGCGAGGGTCGCGCTCATTCGGGAGGATCACGCAGTGGGGCGATCAGGCAGCCGGTAGCGGTGCGGCGTGGGCGCCGATGGGCAGCGTAAACCAGAAGCGCGAACCTTTGCCTGGCTCTGACTCCAGGCCCATCTGTCCGCCTTGCAGCTCGACAAGCTTGCGCGCGATGGACAGGCCGAGGCCGGTGCCGCCGTAGGTTTTGGAGATCTTGGCGCTCGCTTGCCG
>JBKPCW010000112.1:0-6877 GCA_046727555.1 Candidatus Dormiibacterota bacterium
GTGTTGATCTGGATGAAATCCTGGTGCGGGTGCTTGCGCCCGCCCTGCGGCGGAACGTTCGCCACCGTGCCCTCGAGGATCTTCAGGAGCGCCTGCTGCACGCCTTCGCCGCTGACGTCGCGCGTGATCGACGGGTTGTCCGACTTGCGCGCGATCTTGTCGATCTCGTCGATGTAGATGATTCCTCGCTCGGCGCGGCTGATGTCGAAGTCCGCGGCCTGGATGAGCCGCAGCAGGATGTTCTCCACGTCCTCGCCGACATAGCCGGCCTCGGTGAGGCTCGTCGCGTCGGCGATGGCGAAGGGAACGTCGAGGATCTTCGCCAGCGTCTGCGCGAGGTAGGTCTTACCGCATCCGGTTGGGCCGACCAGGAGCACGTTCGACTTGGTCAGCTCGACGTCGCCCACCGACTTCGACGCGCTGATGCGCTTGTAGTGGTTGTAGACCTGGACCGACAGGACCTTCTTCGCGCGCTCCTGGCCGATCACGTACTGGTCGAGCGCCGCGCAGATGGTCTTCGGGTTGGGGATGAAGCCGGTCTTCTGCTTCTTCTGGCCCGCGGAGCGGTTGTCGTCCTCGAGGACCTCCTGGCACAGGTCGATGCACTGGTCGCAGATGAACACCCCCGGCCCGGCGACCAGCTTGCGCACCTGGTCCTGCCCCTTCCCGCAGAAGCTGCATCGCGTGTAGCGGCGGCGGTCTTCTCGTTCGTTCATGGGTTTCCTAACTCACGACCTTACGGGGATGCGGGCGCCGGGGGCGGATTATGGCCCCAGAGAATCTCGTTGGCAAGGCTTATGCACTCGCTGCAGATGAAAACTCCCGGGCCGGCGACGAGTCGAATCCCTCTTTCGCCTTGCTGCTTGCCGCAGAACGAGCATTTCGCACGATGTCTGGTGACCTCGTCGCGCTTCGTCCTGCGTCGGAAGATCATCCGGCGGCGACCTTCTCTTTGACTTTCTCTTCGTCTTTGGCCTTGTCGGCGCCGACCTTGGTCGGGGTCAGGATGATGTCGTCGATCAGCCCGTACTCCTTGGCCGCTTCGGAGGTCAGGAAGTAGTCCCGCTCCGTGTCCTGCGTCACCTTCTCGATCTTCTGGCCGGTGTGGCGCGCAAGGATCTGGTTCAACTGTTCGCGCGTGCGCAGGATCTCTTTGGCGTGGATCTGGATGTCGGTGGCCTGCCCCTGCATGCCGCCCCACGGTTGGTGGATGAGGATGTTCGCGTGCGGCAGCGCGAAGCGCTGGCCGTGGGCCCCGCCGGCGAGCAGCACCGCGGCCATCGAGTAGGCCATGCCGATGCAGATTGTGGACACGGGAGGCCGGATGTACTGCATCGTGTCGTAGATCGCCAGGCCCGCGGTCACCTGGCCGCCCGGGCTGTTGATGTACAGAGCGATCTCCTTCTCCGGGTCCTCTGACTGGAGGAAGAGAAGCTGGGCGACGACGAGGTTTGCCACCTGGTCGTCGATCGGCGTGCCGATGAAGACGATGCGCTCCTTCAGCAGCCTGGAGTAGATGTCGAACGCCCTCTCGCCGCGGCCGGTGTTCTCGACGACCATCGGGACGAGGTAGGCGGCTGGATGGTCGCTGCGGTTCATGCTGGGCATCACGTCATTCTAGACACGGGTCGCCCGGGTTCAGTCAAGTGGACGTATTACCCGGGCGCGATCTCGAGCAAGCGGTCCAGCACCCGCCGCCGGCGAAGCCGCGAGGCGAAGTAGCGCCGCGCGGCCGCGCTCTTGCGCAGGGCGGCGACCTGGCTTTTCAGCTCCTCGTCCTCGGCCGCCTGCTCCTCGAGGAATTTCACGACCTCCTCGTCCGACGGCTCCAGGCCCTCGCGCCGAGCGAGCGCGGCCAGGACGAGATCGACCTTGAGACGTGCCTCGGCTTCCGGGCGCTGCTGGTTCATCCACTGGTCGAGAGACTCGCCCAGGTACTGCAGGTAGCGATCGAGCTTCAGCCCCTGCCGGTTCAGGTTGCGCTCCAGCGACTCGAGCTCGCTCGTCAGCTCACGGTCGACGAGCGCGGTGGGCACCTCGACCGCCGACGCGTCGACCAGCGCTTTCACCACGGCCTGCTCGCGCTCCATCTTCTCCAGCGCGTGGGCCGAACCCTCGAGCTCGTCACGCACGGCCTGCCGGTACGCCTCCGCGGTCTCGACCTTGCCTCCGGACATGCTCTTGGCCAGCGCATCGTCCAGCTCCGGCAGGACCTTCTCCTTGACGCCGCGCACGGTCACGCGAATCGTCGCGTCCTTGCCGGCGAGCAGCGGGTCGCGGTGGCTCTCGGGAAATGTCACGCTCGCTTCGCGCGTCTCGTCGACGAAAGTGCCGGGCAGCACCGCGACCAGCTCGGGCAGAAGCACGTCCTCTTTGACCTCGGCCTCTGTCGACTTGCGCGTCTCCGAGTCGACGACCGTGCCGCCCGCCTCGACCTCGATGTCGAGGACCGCGATGTCGCCCAGGCGCACCTCGCGCTCCACGGGCGTGATCTCCGCCAGCGGCTCGCGCAACTCGGCCAGCCTCCGGTCCACCAGCTCGTCCGTCACCTCGTGGGCGTGGTCGGGCGGCTCGACCTTCAGGGTGGCGAGGTCCGCCAGCGTGACCTCGGGCATGACGCTGATCGTCGCCTTCAGCTTCGCCGGTCGCCCGCGCTCGAGCTCGAGGACCTCGACGTCAGGGCTGTCGATGGGCTCGATCGACTCCTTGACGAGGGCCTGCTGGACGACCTCGGGCACCATCGTCTCGACCACCTCTTCACGCAGAGCGGCCGGCCCGACCCGCGCCTCGACCAGCTCGCGCGGGGCGCGACCCGGCCGGAAGCCTTCGATCTTGGCCCGCGACGCCAATCGGTTGAGCACGCGGTTGTAGGTCGCGTCCACGACCTCGGCCGGCACCTCGATGCTCATGCCGACCTGGCTCTTGGGCAGGCGCTCGGTGACCACAGAGACTTCGGCGGGCATCGCCGAAATACTACGGTCGGACCGAGATCAGCTCAGGGGCAGGGGACCGGGGGCACGCTCGGCGACGGGCACGGCGACGGGCTTGGGCTCGCCACGACCGGTCCGCTGCCGGGTTCCGGCGGGATCACGTAGGCCGGTCCGCTCGGCGTCGGGGTCGGAGGGTTGTCGCCCGGGAGCTTCGCGATCTTGGTCGTGTCCGCCAGGAACCAACTGTTGCCGGGGCCGGCGACGACGCCCGGAGGCGCGGTGTACCAGCGGTTGCCGGGCACGCCGGCCAGCGCCTGGTCGACGAAGGTGTGGACTCCCGGCGAGGCGACGAACACACCGTCCGAGCCCGGGATCATGAAGTGGCGGTAGTCCAGGATGTCGCCGACCCACAGCCCGACGGCCAGGTCCGGCGTGAACGCGATCGTCGCCGCGTCCTTGAAGTTGTCGGTGGTGCCGGTCTTGGCGGCGACCGTGCGGTCCCTCCAGTGCAGGGCGCTGTTGCAGCCGAAGATCATGCAGCGGTTCTGGTCGTCGGCCATGATCTGGGCCATGATGTAGGCGACCGCGGGGTCGATCGCCAGCCGCGCTCGCTGGTCGGGGTGGTCCTGGTAGAGCACCTGGCCGTGCGAGTCGGTCACCTTGAGGATCCCCTGCGGCGTGTGATAGACGCCCATGTCGGCGTAGGTCGCGATGCCCTCGACGTGCTCCAGCAGCGTGATCGGGTAGCCGCCCAGCGTGAGCGACGGCCCGTACTCGTCGGCGGGCGCCTGCGCGTTGTAGCTGCCGTCGGGGTTGACGTAGCGGGGAACGACGCCCAGTCCCCGCATCCACCCGAGCACCGCGGGCACGCCGATGGAGAGCTCGACCTTCACGGCGGCGATGTTCAGCGAGTTGCCCATCGCCTTCTTCAGCGGCAGCACGCCGTGTGTCTTGCCGTCGTAGTTGTAGATCTTCGTCGTGCTGTAGGCGTCCTTGTAGATGAGCGGCGAGGGGCCGTCGTACACCGGCGTGTCGACGGTCGCGGCGCGCGCGTTGATGACCGCGCCGTACGTGTACGGCTTCATCGACGAGCCCATGTTGCGGGGGATGGTCGTGAAGTTGATCTGTCCGCCTGTGGAGTTGTAGTTGGGCGACCCGACCATGACCAGGATGTTCCCTGTCTGCGGCTGGATCGCGATCATGCCCGAGGAGAGCACACCGTTGCGGTCCCGCCAGGTGTTCTTCGCGAGGTTGCTCGCGACGACCGACTCGGCGATCTGCTGCTTGGTCCAGTCGAGGGTCGTGGTGACGTTGAGCTGCTGGACGCCGGGCTGGAACCCCAGCTGTCGGAGCTCGGCGAGCACGTAGTCGACGAAGTGCGGCGCCTTCGCGCTGTTGGTGGCCGCGTAGTAGGTGAGCTTTTCGGCGACGGCGTTGTCCATCGCGTCCTGGGAGATCAATCCCTGCCGCAGCATCGCCTGCAGGACCTCGGTCTGCCGGAGCTTGGCCTGGTCGGGGTGGAGCACGGGGTTCCATTCGGTCGGGGCCTGGGGTAGGCCGGCCAACATCGCGGCTCGCGCGAGGTCGAGCTTGGACGCGGGGATGTGGAAGTAGGTCTCGGCCGCCGCCTCGACGCCGTACGACTGCTCGCCGTAGAAGCTCTTGTTCAGATAGAGCTCCATGATCTGGTCCTTGCTGTAGGTCTGGGCCAGCTCGTAGGCGAGCGCGAGCTCCTTGATCTTCCGGCTGTAAGTCTGGTCGGGCGTGAGGAATTGCTGCTTGGCGAGCTGCTGCGTGATCGTGCTTCCGCCGCCGACGACATGACCGGCGCGCAGGTTGTCGAAGGCGGCGCGGACGATGCCTGCCAGGTCGAAGCCGGGGTTGTTGCGGAAGCCCTTGTCCTCGATCGCGATCGTCGCGTCGATCATCACCGGGTTGACGTCCTTGAGCTTTACGGCCAGGCGGTGGTCGCCGTGGTTGCCCACGTCGGCGAGCAGGGCCTTGCCGGTGCTGTCGTAGATCACGGTGTCGCCGGCGAACGCCGCCGAGTCGAGGCCCTGGATCGAAGGCAGGCTGTCGAAGAACGACTGCGCGTAAGCGTCGGCGGCCAGACCCAGCACGAACACGACGGCGAGCGCGGCGCCGAGGCCACGCAGGACCGCCGTGCGGCGCATCTTCTGGCCGATCGGCGACCACGCGGCGTGAATCCGCGCTCGAGGGTGGTTACCCCCCTTGGTCTTTATCCGCTCAGGAACGTTTCGAGCCATCGATTGGGGGCGCGCAGGGATTCTACGCTTTCCCATCCCCTCCAACGGCGGCGGGCGCCAGCGGGTTACGCCGCCTGAGGGCGGCCGTGGCCAGCCGCCACTCCTCGGGCTCGATCACGCGCCAGAAGTAGATCGCGACCGCGTACACGAGGAAGCCCGCGGGCGCGGTCAGGAAGATCGAGTAGCCGCGCACCGGGTAAAGGAGGGCGCCCATGATCGCCCCGGCGGCCAGGATCCGCCACGTGAGCCGCAGCACCGGCAGGCGCAGCTCCGGCCGCCGGAGCTGGACGAACCACCAGCCGAAGGCGCACAGCGCGGCCTCGGTGAGCACCGTCGCCACGCTTGCCCCTAGATAGCCGAACAGGACGATGGCGACGAGGTTGAGAGCGACGGCGACGGCCGTGGCCAGGCCGGTGGCCCAGGCGTTGAAACCCTGGCGGTTGGTCGCGTTCAGCATCGCGTAGAAGGCCGAGTTGGCGAACAGAAACACGATGCCGAAGGCGAGGATGCGCAGCGCGGGCTCGGACTGCGCGAACTGGCCCGAGCGGTTGAAGATCTGGTTGATCGGGTGGACGAGCACGAACGTCCCCACGGTCAGCGGCCAGCCCAACAGGACCAGGACCTTGAAGAAGCGTTCGTACGCGACCTTGAGTCGCGCCGGATCGCTGACGAAGTAGACGCCCAGCACCGGGTAGACCACGGTCTGGATGGCAAGAGGCACGAACTGCAAGGCCTCGAAGGGTTTGTAGGCGAGCGTGTACCAGCCCACCTCCGCGAACGAGCGCAGTTGCTGGAGGATGACGAAGCCGGCGCGGAAGTAGACGTTGGTGAGGAAGAACGTGAGCGCGAACGGCAGCGCGAGCGGGAGCCACCGCGCGACCAGGCCGAGGTCGAGCCCGAGCCGGATCCTGCCCAGGCGGAAGGCATGGATCACGACCAGCGAATAGACGATCGTGAACGTGTACGACGCTGTGTACGCCCACACGTAATAGGCGACGCCCGAGTGACGACGCGCGCCGAAGATGATCAGGCCCGCCTGGATGAGCGTCTCGGCCACGACCGCGATGGCGTCGAACTCGGCGCGGCCGACCGAGTAGAAGGTGTTGCGCAAGAGGCTCGCGTACGCGGTCGCGATGAGCAGCGCGCAGCCGGGAACGATGAGCGAGGGGAGGCCTGCGCCCAACCCGAGGGCGAGCGCCAGGACGACCGCGGCGGCGGCCGCGAGGACGACGCGAAGCACGATCAGAGTGCCCAGGTAGTCGCCGAGCTCGGAGCGGTTGCGCGCCGCCTCGCGCGTGTAGAGGGACTGGAAGCCCAGGTCGCCCACCACCGCGACCAGGCCCGAGTAGGCGATCAAGGTGGTGTAGCGCCCGTAGTTCGCGTCGCCAAGCGCGTTCGCGAGCACGATCACGACGACCAGCGAGATGACGCGCGAGACGGTGCGCGCGCCGAGGATCAGGACCGAGTTCGTGACCGCGCGGCGTCCGAGCTGCTCCGCCGCCTGGGCCGTGTCGCTCACGGGCGCGAAGTATGGGCCTTCGAGTCCACGCCCCCTCTCCCCGTTGGGAGAGGGGTCAGGGGTGAGGGCCGGGCCTTGAGTCGACTTCCCCTCTCCCCGTTGGGAGAGGGGTCAGGGGTGAGGGCCGGCCCTTAGAGCATCCCCGCCTTGATCTTCGGCGG
>JBKPCW010000113.1:0-4552 GCA_046727555.1 Candidatus Dormiibacterota bacterium
GCAGCCACCTCGACCAGCGTATCCGGCGGCCTGCCCAACCTGATGCCCGCGCAGGCGCCGACGGAGCCGTTCACCGTCCTCCTGCTCGGCTCCGACGACGATTCGAAGTTCGTCCCCGACCAGCTCAACACGCAATCCATGATCCTGCTTCGGGTCGATCCCGCGTCGAAGCAGGCGACCATGCTCTCCATCCCACGCGACCTGTGGGTCCCGATCCCGAACCACGGCGTGGGCAAGATCAGCTGGGCGTATCGATTCGACGGCGCGCAGGGCGCGGTCGCCGCGGTCGAGAGCAACTTCAAGGTCCACGTCGACGACTACGTGTGGATCGGGCTGAACGGGCTCGTCAAGCTGATCGACAGGCTCGGCGGCGTGAACCTTCAAGTCACGAACCCGGTCATGGACGACTACTACCCCGCCGATCTCAACACCAACGATCCCTATGGGTATTACCGCGTCGCGGTGCTGCCGGGTGCAACCCACATGGACGGAGTCCACGCGCTGCAGTACGTGCGCTCGCGCCACGGCGACGTGCGCGGCGACTTCGCGCGCTCGGAAAGACAGCAGCAGCTGCTGCTGGCCATCAAGGCGGAGGCGTCTCATATGAACGCCGCGGACCTGCCCGCCCTGGCGAGCGCCTTCAACGGTGAGATCAAGACGAGCATGGGGCTCGACCGGATGCGCGCCCTGCTGACCATCGCGAACGAGTTCAACGGGCCCAACGTGCACCGCGTCGTCCTGGTCCCGCCCTACACGTCGGAAGGCTTCGCGGGCGACCAGAGCGTCGTGTTCCCCGACTGGGACCGGATCCTGCCGCTCGTCCACCAGTCGTTTTCCTGATGCTGCGCTGGGGAATCGCCGCCGGGCTCATCGCGGCGATGCTCGCGTTCGGTGCCGGCGTGTACTTCGTCGCCGGCGCGCTGCGTGCGAACCATCGTGTCGTGCACAGGCCGAGCGAGGTCTCGGCTCCGTCGCTGCCGGGGACGATGTACGTCGTCCAGGCCGGCGCCATCTACCGCTTCCATCACGGTTCGTTCACGCAGGTCACGTCGGAAAGCGGCTGGATGCAACCGAGCGTGGCGCCCAACAACCAGCTCGTCGCGGTGCGGCGGCAGGCCAACTTCTCGGACCTCTACCTGCTGTCGACCTATGGCAATACGGTCGCGCAGCTCTCTCACAACGCCTCAACGCGCACGGTCGAGGACAACCACTGGATTTTCTATCCGCGGTTCAGCCCCGACGGCAAGTCGCTGTTCTACGACTTCGACCCCAAGGACGCTTTCAGCAGCTACCGCGTCGACCTGGCGATCTTCGCCAGCCCGATGGGAGGCGGCTCGGGGGCGCTGGAGTGGACGAAGCCCAACGACTACACGGGAGGTGACGTGCAGCCAGTGCCTCTTCGGGACGGCAGCCTGATCTACACGAAGTACTCGATCGACGACTCCTTCCAGGTCCATTCCCAGGTGTGGATCCAGCGCCGGGCCGGCAGCGAGGGCCTCGCCCTGACCCCCCCGGAGCTCGGATGCGGCTCGCCGGCGGTGTCCCCCGACGAGAAGCTCATCGCCATGGTCTGCACCCGGGGGTCGAACCAGGCCGCGGAGCTGGACGTCGCCGCCTTCGACGCGAACAACCTCACCGTGGGCTCTCCCGCCACGCTGGTCGGAGGAAGGATGGTCGCTTCACCTGGGTTCTCGCCCGACGGCAAGTCCATCGCGTTCCTCGCCCCAGACGCGCCGGGCGGCCACTTTCAGCTCTGGACCGTCAGTTCATCTGGCCCCGCCTCGGTGCGGGAGATCACGTCCGACCTGGCCCTCGACTCCGCGTCGGCGCCGGTCTGGCTCGGCTAGCCGCCAGGGAAGGAGGGATCGCGCAACCGTGGAATCTGAGAACCATCCAATAGTGGTAGTAGCCAGATGGCTGCGTGTGCGTTTTTTAAGCAGGAGACGAATGGTGAGATTCAGATCAAAGTCCGACGCGCCTGACATGCACACCCAGCTCGAGTCGATGCTCGACCAGGTGTGGCGGTCCGAGGCCGACTGGCGGCTCTGGGACCGGCTCGACGCCGCGGTCGAGCGGGAAGCGCTGCGCGAGCAGCGCGAGAAGAACCGCGACGCGAAGGAGGCGGCGTAAAGGTGGGACTCACCCGCAAGTCGCGATGAGCCGTCCGTCCCCTCGCCTGATCGGCGGCGAGGGGGCCGGCCTCTGCGCCTTCGTGCTCTCCGGCGGCGGCAGCCTGGGCGCGGTCCAGGTCGGCATGCTCCGAGCTCTGTTCGAAAGCGGGTGCCGCCCCGACCTCCTCGTCGGCACCTCCGTCGGCGCCGTCAACGCGGCGTGGGTCGGGGGTCATCCCGACAGCGACGGGCTCCTCGAGCTGGCGGACATCTGGCTCGGGCTGCGCCGGGGCGACATCTTCCCGTTGAGCCCGCTCACCAGCGCGCGGGGTCTCCTGGGCCGGAGCAACCACTTCATCACCAATGACAACCTCAAGACGATCCTCGAGCGCCATATCCCCTACCGAAGGCTGGAGGAGGCGAAGATTCCGGTCCACGTGGTCGCGACCGAGCTCAAGAGCGGCCGGGCCACGATCCTCACGTCGGGTCCCGCCCTCCCGGCCTTGCTGGCAAGCTGCGCGATCCCGGGCGTATTCCCTCCGGTGACCATCGGGCGGCGCGAATACGTCGACGGCGGGGTCGCCAACCACACGCCGGTCAGCGTCGCGATCGAGCTGGGGGCGCGCAAGATTTACGTCCTCCCGGTCGGCTACCCATGGCTCAACCGCGAGCCGAACAACGCGCTCGGCATGGCGCTCTACGCCCTGGCGCGGATGGTGGAGCAGAAGCTCGACGCCGACGTGGCTGCGCACCGCGACGTGGCCGACATCCACGTCCTGCCCGCGCTCGACCTGGCCGACGTGTCGCCGGCCGACTTCGGCCACACCAGCGAGCTGATCGACTGGGGTTACCGGGCGGGGCGGCGCTACCTCGGCGCGGCCGCCAACGGCCGCGGGGTCATGCCCGAGAAGGCCCGTCGGACGCTGCGGCTCAACCCCGCGGAAGCCGCTTAAAGAGCCTTCTTCAGCCTGCTCCGGAGCTCGTCGCGAAGGTCCGCGCCACGCCCACGTACCTCGTGGCCTAGCTCGAAGCCTCTGTCGCGCAGCCCCAGGCCGAGCTCGCGTAGCTCGCTTACCCGCCCGGGCAGGGCGGCCTGCAGCTGCGCCACCAGGGTGCGCCGGCGCCGGCTCCGGTAGACCATCCAGCCGATCAGGCCGATGCCCACGATGGCCGCCCCCACGCCGGCGGCGATGACCGCCGGCGGCACGCGCCGCGGTTCCTCGATCTCGTCGTGGCGGGCCATCTCGATCGCCTGCCGGCCCGCGTCGATGCGGGCGTTGATCTCGTCTTCGTGCATGGTGCTCATGTAATTCTCCTCTTTCATCCGCCTGAACTCCCTCCCAAGATGAGAACGAACTCGGGCCCAGTACCGGCGATCAGCCGGGCGTTTTCCATACGAGGCGCTCGAGCCGCAAGGTTCGGGCGCTTCAAACCTCGTGCGGGAGGTGAACCGCGATGAAGTGCGAGATCTGCGGCACTGAAGTCGCCAACTCGGAGGCGATGAAGGATCACATGGAGCGCGAGCACCCCGTGGGCGACCAGGGCGACGAAGAGCTCGAGGCGCCGGACATGCTCAACACTCCGCAGCAGGGAGCGCCCGTCATTCCGGGCAAGAACTAGTCCGTAGGTTCCGAGACCGGCGGCGCCGTACGCGCCGCCGGTTTTTTCATCTCTAGGCCAGGTTGCCGTACAGCTGCGGCGGCTGCGTCGGCGCCGCCGACCCGTCAGGCCCCGCTTCGTTGGTGACGGCCATCTGCGCGTATCCGGAGACCGACCGGCTGATCAACACCACCCTGGCGCCGTTGCCGTCGGGGACGAAGACGGCGGCAGGCACCGGGTCTCCTTTCGGCGGGATGAGCCACACCTCGTAGACGCGACCGGCCCCGGGGGACGGCAGTCCGGTGAAGTCGACCAGGGCCACGCCGTCCGACCTGAGGTCGATCACCGTGGCGCGTGCGCCCGCCATGCCCTGGTGGCCGGCCAGGGTGAACCTCGCGACCTGTGCCTGCTGCGAGGGGCGAACGGCGACCTGGCCGACGATGACTCCCAGGAGCAGGGCCACCACCGCGACCGCCGCCATCGCGTAGACCGGCATGCGTCGGGCAAGGCCGGGAGACGTCGGGGTTGGCCGGAGGCCGGGCCTGCGGACGGCCGGCGCCGCGACCGCGTTGGGGCGCATCGACGACGCGGCGGCGAGGACGCGCGAACGCAAGCGCGCGGGAGGGATGACCTCGTCGACGCTGAGCGGCAGGGCGCCGACCACCCGGCGCAGCCGATCGGCCACTTCGCGGCAGGCGGCGCAGCCGTCGATGTGCGCGCGCATCGTCTCGGCCTCTTCGGGCTCCAGCGCACCGAGGACCCACGGCGCGACCAGGCTCTCGAGGTCTTCGTGCTCAGACATCGACCAGCCCCCTGCCGCGCAGGAACGATCCGATCTTTTC
>JBKPCW010000114.1:0-6399 GCA_046727555.1 Candidatus Dormiibacterota bacterium
ACGCGGTCCGGTAGTAGACACGGGCGACGTTGGCGTTGATCGCCATCTTGGCGCACATCACGCATGGCGACGCGCTGACGAACATCACCTTGCCCGGCATCTGCGCCCCCGCCTTGATGACTGCGTTCATCTCCGAGTGAATGCAACCGCAGGCTCCCGGCGTCGTCGAGTCGCAGCGGTTCGGAAGTCCGCGGGCGTTGCCGTTGTAGCCGATGCCCAGGACCTGGGTCAGGTCGGGCGTCGTGATCACCGTTCCCACCTGCAGGCGCGCGCAGGTCGAGCGCTTGGCCAGCTCCTCGGCCATGCGCATGTAGACCTCCTCGAGGGGGATGCGGTCCGGGGCGGGTTCCGGCTCCGGCAACGGGTGGATATCGGCCATCGAGCTCATGTTAACGGCCTTGTTTATACCCCGGTCGAGGGCTACAATTCACCACATGTCGGTCCTCGAACTTCTGTTCGCGCTGCTCCTGGTATGCCTCATGGGCGCGACGGCCTTTCTCGTCTGGAACCTGCTGAAGCAGTCAGAGGTCCACGCCCGCGACGTCGCCGAGCTCAAGCTCCGCCTCGCGGCCGGCGGCCAGAGCCAGGACTCCCAGGCGGCCGAGCTCCGCGAACGGCTGAGCCAGACGCAGTCGGCGCTGGAGGGCCTGCGCTCCGCCGTCTCCGCGCGCAACCCGATCGAGGAGGAGGCCCGCGCCAGCCTCAAGCGCCTGGAGAGCATCATCGCCGGCAGCTCGAGCCGCGGCGCCGCCGGCGAGCGAATCCTCGAGGAGGCGCTTCGCCACCTCCCGCCGGAGATGCTGCAGCGCAACGTCTGGGTCGGCGGGAAGGTCGTCGAGCTCGCGCTCCGGCTTCCGGGCGGAAAGCTGCTGCCGATGGACTCCAAGTGGGTGTCCAGCCCGGCCCTCGAGCAGCTCGGGGAACCCGGCCTCGACGCCAACCGGCGCGCTCAGCTGATGGCGACCGTCGAAAGGGAGGTGGAACGCCGGGTCAAGGAGGTCAGCCAATACATCGACGCGTCCACCACGACGCCGTTCGCCCTGGCGGTGATCCCCGACGCCGCCTATGACGTGTGCCGCAGCGCCATCGTCACGGCGCACCGCCGGCACGTCATGGTCGTCGGCTACGCCATGGCCCTCCCCTACCTGCTGACGCTGTACCAGCTGCACCTGCAGTTCGCGCGCACCGTCGACATGGAGAAGCTGCAGACCGCGCTGATCGACATCGAGCGCCAGGTCGACGTCCTCGAGGGCATCCTGGAGAACAAGGTCCAGCGCTCCCTGACCGTGCTCCAGAACGCCTACACGGAAGGCCGGCAGGCCACGGCCAGGATTCGGTCCTCGGCCCAGAGCGCTCAGATAAGCGAGGTGGTTGGGGAAGACCTATCCACAGATTCCCCCGCTGTGCCGGGTGAGCTTTCCACAGAAACCCTTCGCCTGGCCCTCCTCGACTCGGTCCAGTAGGCCGGTTTTGCGCCTTTTCCCCCAGCCAATGCCCACCCTGTGCCCAGTTGCTCCTCAGGGATATCCACAGGTATTCCACCAAGATGTTGGGGTCGAGTGCCCAGTCAGGCCAGATATCTTGTGTTCAGGGCTTGACAAGCCCAAAAGCCGGTCGTATAGTCGAAAGCGTTACATCGAGGCCCTGGGGCATAAGTGGCGGGCATGCTCTGGGGCCTCTTCCATCCCCAAACGAATAAACCTCAACCTTCCCTCCAGACGTCTCAGCAACGCGGTTCAAATTCACCCTCACCGGGGATGATTTAAGGAGGCTTTCCCAGCAGAAAGATGGCCAAGAACGTCGACGACCTCACAGGGGCCCGCACGAGCAAGCAATCCAACGGCAATGGGCACTCGAGCAAAGCCAAAGGGCTGCGCTTCGGCCGCTACTTCACGCCTCCAGGCAGCCACGCGTACGACCTCGTCGAATGGGAGCGGCGGACGGCCGCCATCACCGGTGAGAAGGGGCAGGTCATCTTCGAGCAGAAGGACGTCGAGGTCCCCCGCTCGTGGTCGCAGCTGGCGATCAACGTGGTCGCCCAGAAGTACTTCCGGGGCAGCCCGGGCAGCCCCGAGCGCCCCGCCGGAGGCCCCGATAGGGAGACCAGCGTCCGCCAGATCATCGACCGGGTCGTCGAGACGCTGGCGAAGTGGGGCCGCGAGGGCGGCTACTTCGCCACCGAGGACGACCTCGGCAACTGGGCCGAGGAGCTGCGCTACCTGCTCGTCACCCAGCACGCGTCCTTCAACAGCCCGGTCTGGTTCAACATCGGCGTCCCGGGCCGCCAGCAGCAGGCCTCCGCATGCTTCATCAACTCGGTCCAGGACTCGATGGAGTCGATCCTCGACCTGGCCAAGACCGAAGGCATGCTATTCAAGTTCGGCAGCGGCACGGGCACCAACCTGTCCGTCCTCCGCTCGTCGAAGGAGCAGCTGTCGGGCGGCGGCACCGCCTCCGGCCCGGTCTCCTTCATGCGCGGCTACGACTCGTTCGCCGGCTCAATCAAGTCGGGCGGGACGACGCGCCGGGCGGCCAAGATGGTCATCCTCAACGCCGACCACCCCGACGTTCTCGACTTCATCCGCTGCAAGGCGGAGGAAGAGAAGAAGGCCTGGGCGCTGATCGACGCCGGCTACAACGTGGGCTTCAACGTCCCGGGCGGCGCCTACGACTCCGTCCAGTTCCAGAACGCCAACCACTCGGTCCGCGTCACCGACGACTTCATGCGCGCAGTCATCGACGACAAGGAGTGGAGGACAAAGGCGGTGGTCGATGGCCGCACCATCGACACCTACAAGGCCCGCGACCTATGGAAGGACATCGCTGACGCGGCGTGGATCTGCGGCGACCCCGGCCTGCAGTTCGACAGCACGATCCAGGACTGGAACGTAGTCCCCAACACCGGGCGCATCAACGCCACCAACCCATGCTCCGAGTTCGTCTTCGTCGACGACACCGCCTGCAACCTTCTGTCCCTGAACCTGATGAAGTTCCAGAACGACGAGGGAAACTTCGACGTCGAGCGCTTCCAGCGCGCCGTGGACGTGACCTTCACGGGCCAGGAGATCCTGGTCTCCAGCGCCTCCTACCCCACTCCCGCCATCGCCAGGAATTCGGAGGCCATGCGTCCTCTCGGTCTCGGCTACGCGAACATCGGCGCTTTGCTCATGTCCATGGGTCTGGCTTACGACTCCGACGAAGGGCGGCGCTTCGCCGGCGCCATCACCGCGATCATGACCGGGCGGGCGTTCGCCCAGTCGGCGCGGATGGCACAGGTCAAGGGACCGTTCAGCGAGTACGCGAAGAACCGAGAGCCGATGCTGCGCGTGATGGAGAAGCACCGTGCCGCGGCTCAGCAGCTGTCGACCTCGCCCGAGTCGGAGCAGGTCGTCAACGCCGCCCGCTCGACCTGGGACGAGACGGTCAAGCTTGGCCGAGCCCACGGCTACCGCAACGCGCAGGCGACCGTGCTCGCCCCGACCGGGACGATCGGCCTGATGATGGACTGCGACACCACGGGCATCGAGCCGGACCTGGCCCTGGTCAAGTACAAGAAGCTGGTCGGGGGCGGCCTGCTGAAGATCGTCAACACGACGGTGCCCGCCGCGCTGCGCAAGCTCGGCTACGACGAGATCAAGGTCAAGGAGATCGTCGAGTACATCGACGACAACGACACCATCGAGGGCGCGCCGCACCTCCAGGACGAGCACCTGAAGGTCTTCGACTGCGCGTTCAAGCCGGTCAAGGGCACGCGGTCGATCGCGCCGATGGGCCACGTCCGGATGATGGCCGCGGTCCAGCCCTTCATCTCGGGCTCGATGTCCAAGACCGTGAACCTGCCGAGCGAGGCCACGATCGAGGACATCCAGCAGACGTACATGGAGTCCTGGAAGCTCGGGCTCAAGTGCATCGCCATCTACCGCGACGGCTGCAAGCGCTCGCAGCCGCTGTCCACGTCAATGGACAAGGACAAGAAGAAAGAAGCCGCCGAGGTTGAGTACCGCGCAGTGCGCCACAAGCTCCCTGACGAGCGCAAGGCGGTGACGCACAAGTTCGACGTCGCCGGCCACGAGGGTTACCTCACGGTTGGCCTCTACGAGGACGGGTCACCGGGCGAGCTGTTCGTGACCATGGCCAAGGAAGGCTCGACGATCTCGGGCCTGATGGACGCGTTCGCGACCCAGACGTCGTACGCGCTCCAGTTCGGCGTGCCGCTCAAGTTCATGGTCGACAAGTTCAGCCACATGCGGTTCGAGCCCTCAGGCTTCACCAAGAACAAGGAGATCCCGATCGCCAAGTCGATCGTGGACTACATCTTCCGCTGGATGGCCAGCCACTTCCTCCCAGTCGAGGACCAGGACGAGGCGGGTGTGATCCGGCGCGAGGATCCCGCGCCCACCGCCACCGCCGAACCGAAACCCGCCGAGCCAGAGTTCAAGGTCATCGCGAGCAACACGACCAACGGCGTGTCGGGACAGAAGATCGCATTCGTGAACACGGACGCGCCTGCCTGCCCCGATTGCGGATCGATCACGGTGCGGTCAGGCTCTTGCTACAAGTGCCTGAACTGCGGCGCGACCACAGGCTGCAGTTAACGCCCCTCCCCATAGCAAGAGCCGTCTGGTCAACCAGGCGGCTCTTTAATTCGGGAAGGTGACCTCGACCAGCGGGCTGTAGCGGACCATCGTCTCCAGGTCGTTGCGCTTCCACGCCCGGGCCACATGCGGCAGCACGGCCCGCCGCTCGGCCTCATCGTCGATGACACGGGCCACCGCGGGCAGGTCGGCTCGGGTTTGGCCCTTCAAGTGGAACGTGAACCGCGGCTCGGCCCCGAGGTTCAGCAGCCAGTCGCGCTTCTCCGGCCTCGGCATGCCGCTGATGTAGATGCGCCCGCCGATGTTGTGAAAGACGATCTCGATCCGGCGTGGCCGTCCGCTGCGCCGGCCGGTCGTGGTGATGTCGATGGTGCGTCCGTGCTCGAGCGCCGCGTCGATCGCGTTCCTGGTCGTAGCCATGCCGTGAGCGACTATCGAACCGCCTGGGGTTCTATTCCCTCGCGGATCTCGGAGAGTGATTGCCTCTGGCGGCCGGAGGCGTCGAAGTTCGACGGCGCCAGCCACGCCTCGAACGCCGTCCGGCACCGGGGCCACTCGGCATCCACGATCGAATACCAGGCCGTGTCCCGGTTGCGGCCTTTGACGACTCGGTGCTGCCGGAACACTCCCTCGTACACGAAGCCGAAGCGCTCCGCCGCCCGGCGAGAGGCCGCGTTGGCCGCGTCGCACTTCCATTCCAGGCGCCGGTTCCCCAGCGCATCGAAAGCGTGCCTGGCCATCACGTAGATCGCCTCGGTCGCCTGGCGCGTGCGCTGCATCCGCGGCGAGAGCCAGATGTGACCGATCTCGATCACGCCATGCGCAGGCACGATGCTCATCAGCGTCGCGATGCCGCTCGCGGTGTGGGACTCGCGGTCGATGATCGCGAAGGCGAGAGGGTCGGGCGTAGCCGCGTGCCCGCGCAGCCACCGCATGAAGTCGTCCTTCGTTTCGAACGGCCCGTAGGGCAGGTAGGACCAGGTGGCGTCGGCGCCTTCCGCCGCCGCGAAGAGGTCGTCGCCGTGGCGGCCCGCGTCGAGGGGCTCGAGCAGCACCCACTTGCCGGACAGGGGTTCGCGGCGAGGCGGCCTGGCGGGCCGCCAGGAGAGCTGGCTCATGGTCGTCACTTATTCTCCCGGCAGTGGACCACACAGCTCCCGCGATCCTCGAGCTGGGCCTGCTCCTCCTCCTCGCCGCCCTGGCCGGGAGAGGCGCCAGGGCCATCGGCCTGCCGGCGGTGCTCGGCTACCTGGCAGTCGGCGTCCTGGTCTCCCCATTCACTCCCGGCTACGTGGCCAACCGCGAGCAGCTGTCGATCCTCGCCGACGTGGGGGTCGTGCTCCTGTTGTTCGAGGTCGGCATCGAGATCAACCCGCTGCGAATCGCCCGAGAGGCGCGCCGCCTTCTGGTCCTGGCCCCGGTCCAGGTCGCGGTCACGTGGGCGATCAGCGCCGCCGTCTGCTTCGCGCTCGGCCTGGGTGCGGCCGGTGCCGCGATGATCGGCCTGTCGATCGCGATGTCGTCGAGCGTGGTGGTCGTCAACATCACGCGCAGCCGCCGGCGCACGACCGACGCCGCGACCGATGAGGTGCTGCTCGGCTGGAGCCTGATCCAGGACCTGGTCGGCGTGGGCGCGGCGCTGGTGATGGTCGTGGTGCTCGGAATCGGAGGCCGGTCCGGCCTGGTTGCGGTCGTAGGGGTGGTCGCCTTCGCCGCCCTGGCGGCCTTCACGGCGTTCGCGCTGCCGTGGCTGCTCAGCCGCCTGCAGACGGAGCACGACCTGTTCCTCCTGGTCTCGGTGGCG
>JBKPCW010000115.1:0-5634 GCA_046727555.1 Candidatus Dormiibacterota bacterium
GGGCGCTACACGTGCGCGCACGACGGGCGTACGTACGACATCGCCGAGCCGGCCAGGTGAGCGAGACCGAGCGCATAGCCCGCGCCTACCAGGAGATGGAGGCGCGTGCGGGTGGCCGTTGGAGCGGAGCCAACCCCGGGAACCGCCGGATACTCGCCGAGCGGCGCCGGGCTTTCAAGCGCCTGCTCACAGGCGCGGGATGGACGCCTCTGGGCGACCGAAGGGTGATCGAGGTCGGGTCGGGGACCGGCTCGGAGCTCGCGTGGCTGGTCGAGGTCGGGGCCCGTCCGTCCCGGCTCGTCGGAGTCGATCTCCTTGCCAACCGCGTCGCCGTCGCCCGTCAGGCTTATCCCGAGATCGAATTTCACGAAGGCAACGCCGAGCATCTCGACTTTGCCGATGCGAGCTTCGACCTTGCGCTCGCGATCACGATCTTCAGCTCCATCCTCGACCGCACGATGGCGCGCAACGTGGCCGCGGAGATCGTGCGTGTCCTCAAGCCGGGCGGTGGCCTGCTCTGGTACGACGTCCGCTACGACAGCGTGTCCAATCCGAACGTCAAGGCGGTCCCGCGCCGGCGCATTCAGGAGCTGTTCCCGGGTTTTCAGGGGAGCCTGAGGTCGGTCACCCTGCTGCCCCCACTCGCGCGGCGCCTCGGACCCGCGACGCGCCTTGTCTATCCGGCGCTTAGCATGCTGCCCCCGCTGCGGAGCCACCTGATCGGCCTGCTGCGCAAGCCCGAGGGCTGATGCGCTCCGAGTTCCTCCACTTCGCGCCACCCCTGATCGGCGACGCGGAGATAGACGAGGTGGTGCGCACGCTGCGCAGCGGCTGGATCACGACCGGCGAGCGCGCGCAGAGGTTCGAGACGGAGTTCCGCGACTACGTCGGAGCGCCGGCCGCGGTGGCGGTGAACTCCGCCACGTCGGCGATGCACGTGGCGCTGGCCGCGCTTGGGATCGGTGATGGTGACGCGGTCGTCAGCACCACGATGACGTTTGCTTCGACGATCCATGTGATCGAGCACCAGCGAGCCCGCCCGGTCCTGGTCGACGTCGAGCCCGACACGCTCAACATCGACCCTGACCAGATAGAGGCTGCGATACGCCGCGCCAAAGGTGTGAAGGCCATCATGCCCGTCCACCTTTACGGCCACCCGGCGGAGATGGACACGATCTACGACATCGCGCGGCGCCACCGCCTCGCGGTGATCGAGGACGCCGCGCACGCCCTGTCGGCCCGCTACCGCGGGCGGATGATCGGCGCGCCGGCCCCTGGCTTCGACGAGCCCAACCTCGTCGCGTTCTCCTTCTACGCGACCAAGAACCTCACCACCGGCGAAGGAGGCATGCTGACCGGGCCTCGGGAGCTGATGGAGTCGGCACGGGCCTGGAGCCTCCACGGGATGAGCCGGGACGCGTTCAAGCGCTACACGTCGGAGGGCTCGTGGCGCTACGACGTCGTGCTACCAGGCTTCAAATACAACATGCCGGACGTCCAGGCCGCGATCGGGATCCACCAGCTTGCCCGGCTCGAGGAGATGCAGCGCCGCCGGCACGCCATCGTGGCCCAGTACGACGAGGTTTTCCGCGGGCTGGAAGAGCTCGAGACACCGGTGGTACGGCCGGGGGTCGAGAGCGCCTGGCACATCTACCTTCTGCGCCTTCGCCTGGACCGGCTTCGCATCGGGCGCGACCGGTTCATCGAGGAGCTGCGCGAGCGCAACATCGGCGCGAGCGTGCACTTCATCCCGATCCACGCGCACTCGTATTACCGCGACACCTACGGGTTGCGCGCCGATCAGTTCCCTGTCGCGCAGCGCGAGTTCGAGCGCATGCTCTCGCTTCCGCTGAGCCCTGCCCACAGCAACGACGACATCGCCGACGTGATCGAGGCTGTGACGGACGTCGTGAAGCAGAACCGCCGCTAGCGGCGGCGGAGGATGGCGCCGGCCGTCCGGACGAGGATCCCGAGGTCGGCGCCAAACGTCGCGCGGTCGAGGTATGCCAACTCGAGGGCGAGCTTCTTCGGCATCACGTCGGTCACGTAGCGGTCCTCGGTAGCGCCGCCGCTCAGCTGCGTCTCCTCGTCGATGAACGCGAGCGCCGCGGGACCCGTGATGCCGGGGCGCACACGCAGCAGCCGGCGCTGCTCGGCTGTGTAGCGCTCCACGTACCGAGGATCCTCGGGGCGCGGCCCGACCAGGCTCATCTCGCCCTTCGCGACGTTGAGCAGCTGCGGCAGCTCGTCGATCTTGGTCCGGCGCAGAAAGCGGCCGACGCCGGTGATGCGCGGGTCGTCGGCCGCGGTCACCGCGGGGCCGCGGCCCTGGCGCATCGTGCGCAGCTTGTGGATCTGGAACTCGCGGCCGTCCTTGCCGACGCGCCGGCCGCTGTAAAACGCGGGGCCGGGGCCCTCGAGTTTGACGGCGATCGCCGCGGCTGCGATCACGGGCGAGGTGACGGTGAGACCGAGGGCCGCGACGATAAGGTCGAAGGCGCGTTTCATGCGCGCCTGGGCGCGACTTCTCTCAGAAGGTCTCGCAGCCGGACGGCGATCTTGTCGCGGTTGAAGTGATCGTCGACGAACCTCCGGCCGTTGCGTCCCATCTCCTTCGCCCGCTCGGGCTCCCTGGCCATCGTCTCGACCGCGTCGCGCAGCTGCCGCGCGTCTCCGGGCGTGGTCACGAGGCCGCAGTCCGCCTCCCGCACCACCTCCGCGCCTTCGCCCCACAGCGCCGCGACCAGAGGCTGGCCGACCGCCATCGACTCGAACATCTTGGAGGGTAGCGCCGAGCGGAAGACCTCTAGCGGCTTGAGCGAGATGATCGCCGCGTAGGTCGAGTTGAGCAGGGCGGGCATTGACGACTTGGGCTGGTTGGGCAGGAAGCGCACGTTGGCGATGCCCTGCTCCTTCGCTTTCTTCACGAGCGCCGCCTTGTCCGCACCCTCGCCGGCGAGGACGTAGAGCACGTCTGGGTCGCGCGTCAGCTTGGCCGCTTCGAGGATCACGTCGAGGCCCTGGGACAGGCCGTGCGTGCCGGCGTAGAGAAACACCTTGTGTCCGTTCAGGCCCAGGCTCTGCGTCAACGCGTCGTCGGGCGCCTGCGGCTGGTAGATCGACGTGTCGACGCCGTTGGTCAGCAGGAAGAGCTTCGAGCGGGGCACACCGCGCGACGCGAGGCCCTCGAGGATGCCCTTCGTCGGCACGGTCACGCGCGCGGCGCGGCGGTAGAGATGCATCTCGAGCACCTCGGCGAGCCTGATCGCGAAACGGTTGCGCAGCATCCCCAGCTCTACCGCCGACTGCGGCCACACGTCGCTGACGTTGAATACAAACGGCGCCCGCTTCAGGCGCGAATAGGTCAGGGCCGCGATCCCGATCGGGAGCGGCGGCGACTGGACGAAGATCACGTCGATCGGACCGACCTTGCGCATCGCCGTCAGGCTCGAGAAGACGAACGAGAAGTGGTTCAGGATGCGCTTGAAGAAGCCCGCGTTGGGCGTGGCGAACACCCAACGCCGCAGGACACGGACGCCGCCGATCCGCTCCTCCGTCGCGAAGCTGCCGCGATAGCCCTCCTGGACGATGCCGGTCGGGTAGTTCGGGAAGCCGGTCACGACGGTCACCGCGTCGCCGGCGGCGCCGAGTCGAGTGGCGAGCTCGAACATCCTGATCTGCGGCGCGCCGATCTCGGGAGGGAAGTACTGGGTGAGGAACATCACCCGGAGCGCGCCGTCAGCGGCCATGGCTTCGGGCCATGATAGGCGTCGCATGAGGGTACTCACGATCGTGGGCGCGCGCCCTCAGTTCATCAAGGCCGCGCCGGTTTCCCGCGTCCTGCGTCAGTCCCATGACGAGGTCCTGCTGCACACCGGGCAGCACTACGACGACGCGATGTCCGACCTGTTCTTCCGTCAGCTCTCGATCCCGGCCCCGGACGTCAACCTCGACGTCGGCTCTGGGCGGCACGGGGAGCAGACCGGAGCGATGCTGCCCGGGATCGAAGAGGTGGCCCTGCAGAAGCGGCCGGACTGGCTCCTCGTGTACGGAGACACCAACTCCACGCTTGCGGGCGCGCTGGTCGGCGCCAAGCTGCACATCCCCGTCGCGCACGTCGAGGCGGGCCTGCGCAGCTACGACCGGCGCATGCCCGAGGAGGTGAATCGCGTCGTCGCCGACCACCTCAGCACGCTGCTCCTGTGCCCCACCGATACTGCGGTCGCCAACCTGGCGCGAGAGGGGATCACCGAGGGCGTGGCCGTGGTCGGTGACGTCATGTACGACGCCTTCACACAAAACCTCGAGGTGGCTCGACGGGAGTGCGGCGTCGTCGCCGAGCTCGGGCTCGAGCCCGGTGCGTTCCAGCTGATGACGGTGCACCGCGCCGAGAACGTCGATGACCCTGACCGGCTGCGCTCCATCATGCGGGGAGTCGGCGACTCGGGCCAGACGGTCGTGTTCCCGGTCCACCCGCGCACCCGCGCGGCGATGGCGGAGCACGGCATCGAGCCGGCGCGCAACGTGAAGCTCATCGAACCGGTCGGCTACTTCGAGATGCTCGCGCTCGAGGACGCCGCCGCCCTCGTCGTCACCGACTCGGGCGGCGTGCAGAAGGAGGCATATTTTGCCGGGCGGCCGTGCGTGACGCTGCGTGACGCCACCGAGTGGACAGAGACCGTTGCCGCCGGTTGGAACACGTTGGTCGGCACCGAGCCGGCCGCCATCTCCGCGGCGATGCGTTCCTTCCGGGCGTCCGGCGCACGACCGGCATTCTTCGGCGACGGACACGCAGCCGAGCGAATCGTCGAGGCGCTGAGCTCTCCCCGGGCGTTCAACCCATAACCTGGATCTGAGTTGGAAACGCTGAAGGTCATCGCCGTCGCGGCACCGCAGATCGGCGACGAGGAGCGGCGCGCCGTCCTCGCCGTCCTCGATAGCGGCCAGCTCGCACAGGGGCCTGTAGCCGCAGCGTTCGAGCGCGAGTTCGCCGCGTGGTGCGGCGTCAAGCATGCGGTCGCAGTCAGCTCGGGCACCGCAGCGCTGCATCTCCTGATGCTCGCCCACGGCGTCGCCGAGGGCGACGAGGTCATCACCAGCCCATTCACGTTCATCGCGTCCGCGAACGCCGCGTTGTTCGTGGGCGCGCGGCCCGTGTTCGTCGACATCGAGCCTGAGACCTACTGCATGGACCCGGCGAAGGTCGAAGCCGCGATCACAGCCAAGACGCGGGTCATCATGCCGGTCGACATCTACGGCCATCCGTCGGCCATCCATCAGCTGCGCGAGATCGCCGACCGCCATGGCGTCGTCCTCGTCGAAGACGCCTGCCAGGCCCATGGCGCGGCGATCGATGGCGTGAAGGCCGGCGCGTTTGGCTCCAGCGCCTCTTTCTCCTTCTACCCGACCAAGAACATCACGACCGGTGAAGGTGGAATGGTCACGACCGAAGACGATGCGGTCGCGAAGAAGGTCGACATGCTGCGCCAGCACGGCGCCGCCGAGCGCTACCACCACGACATGCTCGGCTACAACTTCCGGATGACGGACATCGCCGCGGCGATCGGGCGCGAGCAGCTGAAGAAGCTCGACCGCTGGAACGAGGCCAGGCGGCGCAACGCCTCGCTGCTCGAC
>JBKPCW010000116.1:0-6721 GCA_046727555.1 Candidatus Dormiibacterota bacterium
GCTGAGCTCGGCCTCGCGCTCCTCCTGACCGCGTCCCCGTCGCCAACACCCTCGCGGTCGCTCGAGAGTGGGCTCGTCGCTCCCACCGACACCGCCTTCACCGAGGCCTCGTCCATGAACGGTTACCTCGACGGCCCGCTCGGCGCTCACCAGTGGTCGGGAGACGACGTGCGCATGTTCGACCTGCTGAGCCGCGACCACTTCGTCTCCGGCTACGCGCGCTCCTACGTCGACAGCAAGGGCAAGCGATTCATCTTCGAGGTCGCCGCCGCGTTCAGCGGCAAGGCCGACGCCTTGAATTTCCTGGCCTACTTCCAGTCGTCTCCGACCGACACCGGCTACTCGCGCGCGATTCTCCTGAGCGGCGTGGACACCTTCGTCGGCGCACACTTCGCTGACCCGAAAAAGCCGCTCTACTGGGACGAGGGGGTATTCGTCAAGGGCAACGACCTGTACGCCGTCTACTGCGATGCACAGACGGACAGCCTCGGCGACACGTGCACCTCGCTCGCTCGAGGCCAGTCGGTCGCGGCGCCGCAGTACACGATCCCGCCCTCGCAGTGGCCGGAGAACGCGACCCGCAGTACCTCCCCCACTTCCACCGGCAGCGAGCTCCTGGCGCCGATCGCCATCGCCGTCGGAGCGATCCTGGTGGTCGCGCTGCTCGTGGTGGCGGTCGTGATCGTCGTGCTCGCGCGGCGGCGCGCCGCGACCGGTGTCGCCGTCTCCATAGAGCAGCCAACCTCGGCCGGCGAACCGCAATTGTCGGCCGACGGCCGCTACTGGTGGGACGGCCAGGCCTGGCGCGACGCCGAGCAACACGTCCCGGCCGGCGCGATGCGCTCGGCCGACGGCTACTACTGGTGGGACGGCCGGAGCTGGAGGCTGGCGCCCCGGCCGGCCTAGGAGACGAGCGGCCGGTAGTTGCGGCGGTAGTACTCCCAGTACTCGCCTGACTTCAGCGGCCGCCACCAGTCCGCGTGCTCGACGTACCAGCGCACCGTGCGCTCGAGCCCCTCGGCCAACGGAGTCATGGGCTCCCAGCCCAGCTGCGTGATGCGTGAGTGGTCGAGCGCGTAGCGGTAGTCGTGGCCCGGCCTGTCGGCCACGAACTCGATCAGGCCGCGCGGCTTGCCCATGATCTCGAGCACCGCCTCCGCCACCTGGAGCCCGCTCGTCTCCACGCCGGTGCCGACGTTGTATGCGCCGCCTGCGGGCGCCTCGTGCAGCACGAGGTCGATGGCGCGGCAGTGGTCCTCGACGAAGACGTAGTCGCGGACGGCGGAGCCGTCCTTGTACAGCGGCAGGCGCATGTCGTCGATGGCGTTGGTGACCAGGACAGGCACCAGCTTCTCCGGGTACTGGTATGGCCCGTAGGTGTTCGAGCCGCGCGTCACGAGCAGCGGCAGGCCGAAGCTCTCCGCGTAGGCTCGCGCCACGTGCTCGCCGCCTGCCTTGCTCGCGGCGTAGGGGCTGCGCGGGCGAAACGCATCGTCCTCCACCGAGCGTCCACGCGGGACGTGCCCGTACACCTCGTCCGTGCTCACGAGCAGAAAGACCTGGTGCCCGTGCTTGCGGGCCGCCTCGCACAGCACCGCGGTGCCGCGGACGTCGGTCTCGATGAACGCGAACGGATCCATGAGCGAGCGGTCGACGTGCGTCTCGGCCGCGAAGTTGACGATCGCGTCCGTCTCGGCCGCCAGCGAGTCGACGAGCCCTGCGTCGCAGATGTCGCCATGGACGAACCGATAGCCGGGCGTGTCCTCGAGGCCGGCCAGGTTGGCCAGGTTGCCCGCGTAGGTCAGCTTGTCGAGCACGGTCACCTCGACCTCGGGGCGCTCGCGGCGGAGAAGGCGGACGAAGTTCGAGCCGATGAAGCCGGCGGCGCCGGCGACGAGGAGCCGCCGGAACGAGCGGCTCACGTGATGGCTGGTCCCGACGTCCAGTCGTACCCGATGCTCGGGTCGTCGTGTGGTATCCGTCCCTCGTCCTCGGGCGAGTAGACGTGCGAGGTGACGTAGACGAGGTGGCTGAGCTCCAGCGCCCGGCAGCCATGCGCCACCCCCGGCGGAATCTTGACGCACGTCGCGTGGCCGTCGCCCATCAGCAGCTCCATGAGCTGTCCTTTGGTCGGCGAGTCGTCCCGCGTGTCGTAGAGCGCGACTTTCAACGCCCCGATCACGTACCACCAGTCGGTCTGGCGGCGGTGGATGTGCCAGGCCTTGACCACGCCCGGGTACATGAGCGAATGGCTCCACTGCCCGAAGCGCTCGAACCCCTCGTCGCTCTCCCGCATGACCTCGCGAAAGAAGCCGCGCTCGTCCGCGTGGGTGACGAGCTCCTTGACGACGACGCCTTCGATGCTCATGCGTCCTTGTTCGTGCCGTGCGCCCGGACGAAGTCGTTGACCGCGTAGTAGGCCTGGATCGACTCGCCGGCGTCGCCCCAGAACCCCTCGAGGACGTCGTACTCCATCAAGCCGTGACCGAGGTACCAGTTGTTGACGTCCGTGATCTCGAGCTCCCCTCGGCCCGACGGCTTGAGCTCGCGGAGCACCTGCCAGACCGACGGGTCGTAGAAGTACACGCCCGTCACGGCGAACTCGCTGGGAGGCAGGTCGGGCTTCTCGATGATCCGCTCGATGCGACGCTCGCCGTCGAACTGGGCGACGCCGAGGTGGCGCAGGTGGTCGGCGTCGGCCTCCCTGGAGAGCACGACCCGCGCCCCGGCCTTCTGGCTGCGAAACGCCTCCACGCAGGGCCGGATCGAGCGCTCGAAGACGTTGTCGGCGAGCAGGACGACGCAGCGGTCCTCGCCGACGAACCGCTCGGCCAGGCCGAGCGCCTCGGCGATTCCCCCCGCCTTCTCCTGGTAGGCGTAGAAGAGACGCTCGATGCCGAACTCGTTGCCGTTGCCGAGCAGGCGGAGGAACTCGCCGGCGTGGGTGCCGCCGGTGACGAGCATGATCTCGCCGATCCCCGAGCCGACCAGGGCCTCGATCGCGTAGCTGATCATCGGCCGGTCGTAGATCGGCAGCAGGTGCTTGTTGGTGATGCGCGTCAGGGGGTGGAGCCGGCTGCCGGTGCCGCCCGCGAGTATCACGCCCTTCATCGCCACCGGATTCTAGGCCTCAGCCCTTCGTGGACTACAACGCCTTGTGGCAGACTGGCGCCTCGAGATGGCGCGACCCGAGAACTGGCCACGGACGATCCTCCACGTCGACCTCGACGCCTTCTACACCTCGGTCCACCAGCGCGACGACACCAGGCTCCGCGGCCTGCCCGTGGCCGTGGCGGGGCGCTCCCGCCGGGCGGTCGTCATGGGCGCCTCCTACGAGGCCCGCGCCTACGGAGTCCACTCGGCCATGCCGCTGCACGAGGCGATGCAGGTCTGCCCGCAGCTCACGGTGATCCCCCCAGACGGGGCGCGCTACCGCGAGGCGAGCCGGCTCGTCCACCAGATCTTCCGGCGCTTCACCTCCCCCGAGCTCGTCGAGGGCCTCGCGCTCGACGAGGCCTACCTCGACGTCACCGCGCGGACGCGGCACGGCACGTCGACGGCCGAGGACGTCGCGCGCCGGATCAAGTTCCAGGTCCACACCGAGGTCGGCCTGACCGCGTCGGTCGGCGCGGCGACGTCCAAGCTCGTGGCCAAGGTCGCCAGCGGGACGCGCAAGCCGGACGGCCTGGTCTTGGTCCTGCCCGGCACAGAGGCGGACTTCCTCGCGCCGCTCCCTGTGGGCGTCATCCCGGGGCTCGGGCCGAAGACCGAGGAGCGGCTGCACGCCATGGGCCTCCGCACCGTCGGCGCCCTGGCCGCTTACGAGACGCAGCGCCTGGTCCAGGCCCTGGGCACCAACGGCGCCGTGCTCCAGCGGCTGGCGCAGGGACGCGATCGCCAGCCGGTCGACGGCAGCCGGCCGGCCAAGACGATCTCGGCCGAGACCACCTTCGACACCGACGTCAGCGACCTCGGCCGGCTCGAGGGTGCGCTCCGCGACCTGACCGACCGCGTGACCGAGCGGCTCAAGACCGACGGGGTGCGCGCGCGGACGGTCTACGTGAAGCTGAAGCTCCCCGACTTCAGGCTCGTGAGCCGCCAGGTGAGCCGGACGAGCCCGACCGACGACGTCGAGACGATCTTCCGCGCCGCGCGGTCGGCGCTGGAGAAGTCGCACGTGGAGTCGAGGCCGGTGCGGCTGATCGGGGTGGGACTGTCCGGCCTCGAGCACCCTGACTCCGACTCCCTGCAGCAGCTGAACCTCTTCGACTAGGGGGCGTCCGGTCGACCACCGGCCGGGGCAGGGCCGCCACCACATCCCCCACCGTCGTCCAGCCCAGCTTGGACCGAGCGCGGGCGATGAGCTCACGGAAGACCTTCGAGGTGGCGCGCGCGTCGTCGAGCGCCGCGTGCGCCGGTGTGACGTCGACACCCAGCTCGGTCACCAGGCGCGCGAGGCCCGGCGTCTGTCCTTTGGGCAGGTCCAGGACCAGGCGCGCCAACGCGGTGGTGTCGATGATCGGGTGCTCGAGCGGGCTCTCGAGGCCACGGCCGACGAGCCAGGTGTCGAACGCGTCGTGGCTGTGCTCCACCAGCACTGCGCCCTGGGCGAAGCGCAGGAAAGCGCGCCGTGCGTCTTTGAACTCGGGGGCGCCGATGAGCATCGAGCGGTCGATGTGGTGGCGCTTGCGCGCGTAGGGATTGATGGGCGCCCGACAGTCGACGAGCGTGTCGAAGAAGGACAGTGTGCGATCCAGGCGGAAGCGCTCGGCGCCGATCTCGAGGACGAGAAAGGGCGCGTTGCCCGTCGTCTCCACGTCGAGGGCGACGAACTGGGCGTCGTCGAGTGGGGTCGCCGCCCCGACCTCGGGCGCGTCGACCGCGATCTCCTCCCAGGGCACGGGCTCCGCGGCCCCGCGCGGCTTGAGGTACAGCGGACGGGAGCTCACGACCGCGCCATCGCTAGCGCGCGCCGCGCCCAGCGGATCTCGTCGCCGGTCAGGCCGCGGAGCAGCAGCACCGCGGCGGCGTAGACGGCTGCTCCCGCAATCACCGGGATCACGACGTAGAAACCGTGGACGTCGTGCAGTGGGTAGATCGCCAGGCCCATGATCAGTCCCGCGAGCACGACCCGCCAGCTCTGCGAGAGCACCGCCACGCGGCCGACGTGGCGGGCGGTCAGCACCCACGCCACGACGCCGAGGGTCAGCTCGGTCAGCACAGTCGCCCAGCTCGCCCCCATGTAGCCGAAGATCGGGATGAGCGTCAGGTTGAGGACCACGTTGACGACCAGGCTCCATGCCGCCGCCCACGTGAAGGACGACTGCCGGTCCGAGGCGTTGAGCGCTCCGATGAATGCGTTGTTGACGAAAGCGATGCCCATGGCGAACGCGAGCACCTGGAGCGCAAACTCCGACTTCGCGTACTCGGGCCTGTAGAGCAGCGCGGTCACAGGCCCGGCCAGCACGGAGAGGCCGACGGCCATCGGCCAGCCCATCAGCAGCAGGCCCTTGTAGAAGCGGTTGACCGCGTCGAGCATGTCCTGCCGGCGCTCGCGGTGATAGATCGACAGCACCGGGAACACCACGGACAGGAAGCTGATCGGGATGAAGAGCAGCGAATCGATCGGCTTGTACGCGGCGCCATACCAGCCGGCCTCGGTCGGCGAGCGCAGGGTGAAGATCAGCGGCTGGTCGATGCGGAAGTAGAGGATCGTCAGCACGAAGGTCAGCGCAAAAGGGAGGCCCTTCCAGAACCACTCACGCAGCAGCTGCGACTCGAAGCTCCAGCCGGGAAGGGCGATCCGTTTGACCGCCAGCACCACCAGGAAGTAGACGCAGCTGAACGCGTACTGGATCGCGTAGGCCCAGACGTAGTAGGCGACGCCCTGCTGCGACGCTGCGCCGTAGACGATGAGCCCGAGCAGCACCACGCTCTCGAGCACCACCGCGAGCGCCTCGAACCCGAGCTGCTGCACTGCGTAGAGGCCGTTGCGCAGAAGGGTCGAGTAGGAGGTCAGCACCATCAGGACGAAGCCCGGGAGGAGGAGGTTCTGGAGTCCCAGCGGGATGACCAGGGCCGCGAGCACGACCAGGCTGGCGAGCGACATCAGCAGGCGCAACGACATCACGTTGCGCAGGTAGCGCTGGATCTCGTCGTGGTGACGCGCGCCCTCGCGCACGAACAGGACGTTGAACCCGAGGTCGAGAAGCACGCTGGCGATCGCCGTGAGGTTGACAAGGGTGGTGAAGGAGCCGTACTGGGCGGGGCTCAGACGCCGGATCATGTAGACCACCGCAACGAGCGCGATCAGGCGCGCGACGACCTTCGCGGTGAGGATGATGGCGGTGTTCCGAAGCGCCCGGGAGCCGAGGCCGAGGCTCGACGGAGCCGGTTCCACCTGTGCGTCGTTGGCTGCCAACTGGTCTGAATCGTAGTTCGTGCGCAGGCTAGACTCGTTCGCCGTGGCGGAGCGCACACGGATCCTCAGCGGGATGCGGCCCACCGGCCGGTTCCACATCGGCAACTACCTGGGCGCCGCCAAGAACTGGGTCGAGCTCCAGGACGCCCACGAGTGCTTCTACTTCGTGGCCGACTACCACGCGCTGACGACGGAGCCGGACGGGCACAAGGCGGAGGACAAGGTCTTCGACCTCACCGCCGACCTGATCGCGGTCGGCATCGACCCCAACCGCAGCGTGCTGTACCTGCAGTCCAAGGT
>JBKPCW010000117.1:0-8442 GCA_046727555.1 Candidatus Dormiibacterota bacterium
GACGCCCTCATCGCCGGCGCGGCGCATCGCCCAACCAGGTCGACCGCTCGCGAGCTCGGCGAGGAGCTTTGCCCGACTGGCCTCGACACCGTTCGCGACCAGCAGCTTCTCGATCTCCGGCGCCGGCACGGGATGGAAGAAAACGCGCTGGCAGCGCGACACGACGGTCGGCAGGACGACGAACGGGTTGAGGCTCGGCGACGTCAGCACGATCACCCGGTGAGGGTGGGGCTCCTCGAGGGTCTTGAGAAGCATGCTCTGGTGCTCGTCGCGCACGCGGCCTACGTTCGTGATCAGCGCCACGCGACGGGTGCCGACCGCGGGCTTGTGGTTCAGGAACTGCTGCAACGTCAGCTCGTGGAACTCGGGCGGTTTGTCCGGCACGAGCCGTAGCTCGTTGATGTGGAGGAGCTTGATCCGGTCGTCCTCCCAGTAGTCCGGATGCCGGGCCATCGGGGCTTCAGGCAGCAGCGCCGTCGCGAGCGCGTGCGCCGCGGTTGTCTTGCCGAGTCCCGACTCGCCGACGAAGAGGTACGCGTGGGCGAGCCGGCCGCTCTCCAGCTGGGCGCGCAGCTGCCTCAGCGCCTGCGCGTGCCCGACGACGCCGGCGAACGGATCCCTACTCAGGGGCCCCCGCGAAATCACGGCGAAGCCTCGGATTTCGCGGGGAGTTTCACCTGGGCTGGGGGTTGGGAGCGGGTCTCGGAGCCTGCGCCGCCTTCGCCTCTCGCTCGCGCTCGAGGCGCTGCGCGCGACCCTGCAGCCAGACCTCGCGGATCCGCTGCAGGGCGGTGATGTTGGTGACGATGGCGAGCAGGAAGACGATCCCGTAGAGGACGTAGCCTCCGAAAAGCAGCCCGATCACAGTCGCGACCACGCGCTCGGGACGCTGGAACAGCCCGGACTTGCAGGCGAACCCGAGGCTCTGCGCCCGCGCGCGCACGTAGCTGACAAGGAACGAGCCCGCGAGCGCTGCCACCGTGGCCAGGATCAGCCACTCCTGCAGCGGCGGGTCGATGGTGACGAAGTAGGCCGCGAGACCGACGTACACAGCGCCCTCGGAGTAGCGGTCCAGCGTCGAGTCGAGGAACGCGCCGTACGAATAGGCCGCGTTCGTGGAGCGCGCCAGCGCGCCGTCGAGGATGTCACAGGTGCCGGCGAGGATGAGCACCAGCCCCGCCCAGCGGAGCTGCCCGAAGGCGATCAGCCCCGCCGCAACGAAGGTCAGCACCACCCCGGCCACCGTGACCTGGTTCGGCGTGAGCGGCGAGCGGCCGAGCGCCGTGATCAGCGCTTCGGCGTGCCGCCGCACCCACGCCTCAAACCGCGTGGTGAACACCTGTCACCTCCAGTGCGGCGGCCGGCGCCGCGGCGAGCGCCTTGCGCGCCTCGTGGTAGACCTCGACGACCTCGCCCGCGACTCTGTCCCAGGAGTAGCGCCGCGCCTTCTGCAGCGCATAGTCGGCAAGGCGGCGGCGCAGCTCGGTGTCGCGGGCGAGGATGACGAGGGAAGCGGCAAGCTCGCGCCAGTTCTTGGGCGGCACGGTGATGCTGTCGCGACCAGGCTCGAGCACCGACATGTAGCCCGGCACCTCGGTCGCGACCACCGGCAGACCCGAGGCCAGCGCCTCGAGCAGGACGATGCCAAAGCTCTCGGCGCCGGTCGCCGGGGCGCAGAAGATGTCGGCGCTGTTGTAGTACCGCGGCTTGACCGAGTCCGGCACGTACCCGGCGAGGACGACGCTGGAGAGCCGGTGGCGGGCGACGTAGGACTCGACGCGCCCGCGCAGCGGGCCGTCACCGACGATGATCAGGCGCAGGTTCGGGACGCGGGCGATCATCGCCCTGTACGCGCGCAGCAGGTCGCCCAGGCCCTTGCGCTTCTCCAGGCGGCCGACGAAGAGGATGTTCAGGTTCTCGTCGCGCAGGTGGCGGATCGGCGCGAGGCCCGGCCGGTACACCTCGAGGTCGATGCCGTTGGGGATGACGCGCACGGGATGGTGCGGAAAGTAGCGCGTGACGAAGTCCCGCGCCGGCTCGCTCACCGCGATCGCCCGATGAAGGTGGCCGAGGTATGGCTGGAGGAACGGCCGGCCGTAGAAGTAGCCCACGTTCGAGCGTGCGAAGGCGTGGAAGGTGCCGACGTTCGCGGTGGTCGACATTCGAAGCATCGTGATCGGCAGCGCCGGCATCAACGGTTCGTGAAAGTGCAGGATGTCGAACCGCTCCCGCTCGATGATCTCGGCCACCTGGTCCGCCAGGTGGAAGCTCAGCGTGATGCGCGCCACGGAGTCGTTCGCCGGGATCGCGATCGGCGTGCCGATCCGGTAGAAGCGCGCGCGCTCGACGCCGACGTCGGCCCGGCTCGAGGGTCCGAAGATGCGGCTCTCGTGGCCGAGCCTCTGCAGCTGCACGGCAAGGTGCCGGACGTGGTCGTTGACGCCGCCCGCGGTGGCGAAGTCGTAGGGCGAGACGAGCCCGACCTTCATCTCAGGGGCCACCCGGCCAGATGCGATGCGGCACGTGCCATTGCTCGGGATGGCTCTGGATGAAGCGCTCGATCTGGCGCAGCAGCTGCTCGGTGGCCCGCACCTGGTCGGCGCGCGGGTCGCCCGTCGACCTGGCGTAGACGAGCGGCGCGCCCTCGGCCATGTACGTATCGTCCGGCAAGCGGTAGACGCACACCGGGAACAGCGGGGTGCCGAGCCGCAGCGCGATCGCGGCCGGTCCCAACGGGATGGGGGCGGGCTTGCCGAAGAACGGCATCACGTGACCGGTGCCGGTGATGTCGCGGTCGATCGCCGTGATCACCATCTCCTGTTCGCGCAGCGCCTCGAGCACCTTGCGGATGCCGCCGTGGTCCAGCGTCAGCACGCTGATGCCGAGCCGCGCCCGGGTGTCGCGGTACCACTCGAAGAGCGCCCGCGGCTCGAGCTCTTCGGCGAAGAAGCTCACGGGGGCGAGCGTCGCCGACCAGATCGCGGCCACGACCTCGTACGAGCCCATGTGACAGGAGACGGCGAGCACCCCCTTGCCGGCCGCGCGCGCCTCTTCGAGATACTCCCAGCCCTGCACCTTGAGCCGCGGCCGCATCGCCTCCACGCGCGCGTTCGGCAGCTGCATCAGGTCGGCGTAAGCCTTGGCGTGGTCGCGGAAGTTCAACCACGAGATGCGGCGCAGCTGCCTGCGGTTCTTCTCCAGCTCGGGGCACGCGATCTCGAGGTTGTACTCGAGGCGCGGGCGGGCCAGGGGCGAGAACCACCACGCGAATCGCGCCGCCACCACCGCGAGGGCGTAAACCCAGGGCCGGGGAAGTCGCTCGATCAGCGACTGGACGAGCTTGAAGCCCCGCCATGTCCACTCTCCCATACCTCAGCGGCTGAACATGGGACGGAATGCGTACCACTGATCAGGACGCTCCTTGATGAAATCTTCGAAGCGCGCGATCACGCGCTGCATCACGCCTTCCCTGGTGTCAGCGTCGTGCACCGGGAGCGCCGGGTCGATGTGCACGTGGTAGCTCCCCGGGCCGCTGGCGCGGACGTAGGTCGGCAGCAGCGCCGCGCCGGTCTTGATCGCGAACGAAGCCGGCCCGGCGGGGACGATCGCCGATCGGTCGAAGAACCGAACCTTCACGCCCGGTCCCTGCTCGAGGTCGCAGATGAGGGCCACGACCCCGTTTTCGCTCAGGGCCGCGGTGAGCTCGCGGACGGCCGGGCGGCCGAGGGTGACGACGCGAACTCCGAAGCGCTCCCGGGTCTCGACCACCGCGTCGTTGAGCGAGCCGGGAAACCGCTCGGCGACGGCCGTCACCTTGTAGCCGAGGGTCCCCGCCAACGAGCCGCCCATGTCCCAGGAGCCCATGTGCGGGGCGGCGATGATGGCGCCCCGGCCGGCCGCGATCGCGGCGTCGAGGTGCTCCCGCCCGTCGTACGTGACGCGGGCCTGGAGCTCGGCCGGCGTGATGCTCCCGATGAGGACGAAGTCCGTGAGCATGCGGCCGTAGTTCTGGAAGGCGCGCGTGGCGACGCGCCGCACCTCGGGGTCCGACGCCTCCCGACCCAGCGCGGCCGCGTAATTGTCGAGGGCGGCCCGCCGCTGGCGCGCGCTCAGCCAGAACCACGCCGCGCCGCCTGGCGCGGCGGCGGCGTGGCGCAGCCCGGCCGGAGTCGCGCGCAGGATGCGCGCTCCGATCCGGTAGCTAGCGGCGAGCAGCTGCGGTCGTTTTCGCGCGCGTGACGCGACGGTCCTTGCCGTTGCGGCGCTCGCGCCCATCGACTCTCGCCTTATCACTTTCGATGAACTCCTCCACCAATCGCCGAGCGTCGTTGTCGCTGTACTGGACCGGCGGCGACTTCATGAAGTAGGAGCTGGGACCCTCGAGGGCTCCGCCGATGCCGCGGTCAAGCGCCAGTTTGGCGCAGCGCACGGCGTCGATGACGATGCCCGCCGAGTTGGGCGAGTCGACCACCTCGAGCTTGAGCTCGACGTTGAGCGGGACGTCGCCGAACGATCGACCCTCGAGCCGGATATACGCCCACTTGCGGTCGTTCAGCCACGGCACGTAGTCGGACGGGCCGATGTGCACGTTGTCCTTGCCGATGTCGTAGTCCAGCTGCGACGTCACGGAGCGCGTCTTCGAGATCTTCTTCGACATCAGGCGCTCGCGCTCCAGCATGTTCAGGAAGTCGGTGTTGCCGCCGAAGTTGAGCTGGTAGGTGCGCTCGAGCTTGACGCCGCGGTCGCGGAAGAGCCGTGTCAGCACGCGGTGCACGATCGTGGCGCCGACCTGCGACTTGATGTCATCACCGATGATCGGCAGGCCCTTGTCCTCGAACCGCTTCTGCCAGTAAGGCTCGCGCGCAATGAACACGGGGATGCAGTTGACGAAGCCGACGCCGGCCGCGAGAGCCTGCTCGACGTACCACTTGGTCGCCTCCTCCGAGCCGACGGGCAGGTAGCTCACGAGCACGTCCGCCTTCGACTTCTTGAGGATGCCGACGACGTCCGAGGTCTCGCCAGGAGCCTTCTGCACGACGTCCGACAGGTACTTGCCGATGCCGTCGTGCGTCATGCCGCGCTGGACCTTGACCCCGGTCCGGGGCACGTCGGAGAACTTCACCGTGTTGTTCGGCCTGGTGAAGATCGCCTCCGCGAGGTCGAGCCCGACCTTGTTCTTGTCGATGTCGAAGGCGGCCACGAACTCGATGTCGTTGACGTGGTAGCCGCCGAGGTCGACGTGCATGAGCCCGGGCACGGACTCCTTCGGCGACGCGTTCCGGTAGTAGTGCACGCCCTGCACGAGCGAGGACGCGCAGTTGCCCACGCCCACGATCGCGACCCTGACCTTGTGGTCGCTCCCGTTGCGATGACCGTTTCTCTGATTGGCGCTCATGCGCCCACCTCCTCACGAACTTTCGGTTTCGAGACCGGGGTGATGCCCAGCATCTCGTCGAGGCGCTCGCGGTAGTGACGGATGTTGTTGAGGTCGAGCGAGCAGTAGACCAGCCGCCCTTCACGGCGAGTCCGGATGACCCCGCCCAGACGCAGCATCCGCAGGTGCCAGGAGATGCGGGGCTGGCTCATGTGCAGGTACTGCGCGAGGTCGTTGACGTTCACCTCTCCGGCGTGGGCCAGGCGCTCGAGGATGCGCAGGCGCGTCGGATTCGCCAACGCCAGAAAGTGGTCGGGCAGGTCGTTCCGGGAATCACGGGCAAACATAAAGGTTGCTTTATCCAATATAACGCATAAAGGCTGCGTTATGTGTTGGGGCGCAGGACCCTTCGCTAGACCCGGATCGTGATAGTCGCCTTGCCAGTCGAGGGGCAGTTGGTCGACGGCGCGCAGAGACTCGGGTCAGTGAGGATCAACGTCATCACGCCGTAGTAATTCGCTTTCTGTGGCGGCACGGTGACGATGACTGACGAGCCTTTGAAGGTCACGTTGAAGCCCGGCGGAGGCGTCTCCGGTACTCCCTTCGCGTCTAGGACCTGGATCACCTTCCAGCCTGGCGTCGTGCCTGGGATCCCACCCGTGTACTGGAGCTGCGAAGTGGTGCAGGTAAGGGGCGCGATGGTGGGTGTACAGGTGGCTGAGCTCACGATCCAGGTGAGATGGGCCACCACGTGAAAGGTCGCAGCCACGGTCGCCGAAGCGTTGAGGCTGTCGGTGACATTGACTTGAAACTTCCATGGCACGGATGCCGCGCCCACCGGCTCCGGCGGAAACGGCCCGCCCAGGGCGAGCCCGTTCAAAGACATGCCCGGCGGGACCGATGGAGAGACCGCGTAGCGGAACGGGCCCACGCCGCCGGACATGCTCGCGTAAGTGCCGCAGACCGTCGTGCAGCCGACCTCGACGACGCACTGGGCGCTGCTGCAGCGGCCCGCCAATGCCAGGTAGGCCGCGATCGTGATCGAGCGGTTGACCGTGGCGCTATGGCCGGCGGTGTCGTCGACCCGCACGGTGAACGCGAAGTTCCCGGCAGCCGTCGGCGTGCCGGAGACGCTCCCTCCGGTGGAGGCGCTGAGGCCTCCAGGCAGTGAGCCACTGATGGACCAGCTGAGTGGAGGCACGCCTCCGGTGGCGGCCAGCGCCACCGGCGAGTAGGCGATGCTGCTCTCCCCCGCGTGGAACACCGCGCTCGTGATCTGAAGCAGCGGCACACGGCTCGGGGGCGTCGATGTGGTGGCAGACGTCGCCTCTCCGGTCGGAGTCGTGGTCGGCTCGGTCGAGACCCCCGCGACGGGCGAAGTCTGGGTGCCGGGCGACGGCCCATTGGAGACCGGCGGCCGCGCGCACGCGGCGACCAGCATCAGGAGCGCTGCCACCGCGACCGCCCGACCCCTCCTCACAACTGCAGCGCGAGTCTATTCCGAAATCGGCCTGGTGACGCGAACTTACGGCGTGCGGCGGGCCAGGTCCAGGAATTCGGCGCGCGTCCGCGGGTCGCGCCGGAAGGTGCCGAGCATGCAGGACGTCATCATGTGCCCGCCCGGCGACTCCACCCCACGCATCTCCATGCACAGGTGACGCGCCTCCACCACCACGCCGACCCCCTTCTGCGAGAGGCCGTTGCTGAGCGCCTCGGCGATCTGCCTCGTCATCTGCTCCTGGATCTGCAGCCGGTGGGAGAAGACCTCGACCAGGCGCGGGATCTTGCTGAGGCCGACGAGCTTGCCTTTCGGGAGGTAGCCGACGTGCACCTTGCCGAAGAAGGGCAGCATGTGGTGCTCGCACAGGCTGTAGAAAGGGATGTCCTTGACCACGACCATCTCGTCGTAGTCCTGGTCGAAGACCGCGTCGGCGATGACCTCGTCCGGCTTGAGTCGGTAGCCGTCGGTGAGCTCGCGCAGCGCCCGGGACACGCGTTCCGGGGTCGCCTTGAGGCCCTGGCGCGACGGGTCCTCGCCCAGCTCGAGGAGCAGCGACTCCACGAGCTCGGCGATCGGGTCGCCCGGCTTCGGATTTGCCCGCGCCATGCTTCGACACAATTTACGTGGTGGATGCCATCGCCGCCGTCCAGGCGCTGTCCGAGATCGGATACCTCCTCCGGCAGCAGGAAAAGGAGCGGTACCGCGCCAGGGCGTTCTCCAGCGCCGCGTGGTCGGTCGCACAGCATCGGCCTGACCTGGAGAAGCTCGCGCGCACAGACCAGCTGACGTCGATCGAGGGAGTCGGCGATGGAATCGCGCGCGTCCTCAAAGACCTCGTCGAGCACGGCCAGAGCCGCTACCTGAACCGCCTTCGCGAGCAGATGAACCAACCGGCGCTGCCGGACGAGTCGGACCTCGACTACGCCGACTACCGCGGCGACGTGCACTCGCACACCGTGTGGAGCGACGGCCGCGCGACCATGCTCGAGATGGCCGAGGGCGCTCGAGCGCTCGGCTACAGCTACCTCGGCGTCACCGACCATTCGCCGCGGATCACGGTCGTCCACGGGCTTGACGCCGAGCGCCTGCTCGCGCAGTCGCGCGAGATGGCCGAGGTGCAGAGGCAGGTGGACGGGTTGACGCTCCTGCAGGGGATCGAGGTCGACATCCTCGAGGACGGGGCGCTCGACCTGCCTGACGCGGTGCTCGAGATCCTCGACGTGGTCATCGCCTCGCCGCACGTCAAGCTGCGACAGGAGCCGGCGGCGATGACCGAGCGGATGATGCGCGCCGTGTCCAACCCGCACGTCGACGTGATCGGACACCCGACCGGCCGGCGACCCGGCTCGCGCGAAGGGGCGAGCTATGACTTCGAGGCGGTCTTCAGGGAGGCGGCGAAGCGCAACGTCGCGGTCGAGATCGATTGCGATCCGGCGCGCATGGACCTGTCCCCCGAGCTCGCGCGCCTGGCCCGGGACGTGGGCTGCACCTTCGTCGTCAGCTCCGACGCACACGCTCCCGCCGAGCTCGCGTACGTGCCGATGGGCCTCTGGATCGCGCGGCGGGC
>JBKPCW010000118.1:0-10174 GCA_046727555.1 Candidatus Dormiibacterota bacterium
GAGGATACCAGTAGTTGGTCCCGTCGGCGCCCCAGCGAGCCTTGATTCTCGACCTCAGGTTCGCACTCTCGTCAACCCTAAGAACGCGGCGATACGGAGGTCGCGGCTTGTCAGTGAGCTCGGAAGCACCGAGCTTCGACAGAGCGTCCTCCATGGATCTCCGCTCTTCGGCCATGGCCTCCGCGGCGATCGGATTTGGAGCACAGGTAAATGGGCTTGTGGCGGTCCTGATTGCCAGACTCAGCGAATCGCGAAGGTCCGCCTCGGACCCGAGGGCATCTGGATCCAGCCGCTCTACAGCCTCCAGGATGGCGGCAAGTACCTGGTACCTAGGGAATGTCGCGTAATCCTGGTCCGTGTAGTGATACGGAACCTCAGCCTCGCGGCCCCGGCGGCTCTCGGCATAAAGCCGTGCCCAGTGCGCGTGCTGCTCCATGCAATACTGGCGCGCCCACGCATGCAAGGCCCTGACGTCGTCACGTCCGGGCTCGGCAGCCATCCCTCGAACTCTAATCGACGCTGAGGCGGCGCTCTCACACGCAACAATGCGGGCTGTGGTCGGACCAGCGATAAGGCGCCTAATGCCGCGGAGGGTAATACAGCGCCGTATAAGCGCCCCAAGGCTGCATGGTCTCGGGGGTCGAGCGTTTGACCCCTGCTCCGACCCGCAGGTTGAGATCGCGCGGCCATCGCCGAATCTCGAAAGGTTCGTGCAATGACTCTGCAAGCCCTCGTTTCGAGTTCGTGGTGCGCCTGGCAGGAATCGAACCTGCTGCCTTTCGGTCCGGAGCCGAACGCTCTGTCCGGTGAGCTACAGGCGCGATAGGTCTTACCCAGTCTAAACTGCGCCCCCCGTGGGTCGGTTTCTCCCCGCGCTCGTGGCGCTGCTGCTAGTGGGTTGTCAGAACGAGACGCATCCCCAGTTCAGCCCGGCGCCAAGCCCGTCGCCGCACCTCGAGCCGACGGCGGCGATTCTCCAGTCGGGAGAAGTCCCCGCCGGACTCGCCGTGTGCCAGGGCTCGGGTCCGATCGACGTCTACGTCTCGGTGCTCGCGACCCAGGATCCCACCGCCGCGGGCAGGGTCTCGGAGCAGTGGCTGCAGCTGACCGACGCGGGCGCCACGACCGGTGCCATCTCGGTCTTCACCGCCAACGCATCGGCATGCAAGGCCGAGCTCGGCGCGACCAGCAATGTGAAGGCGATGGCCAGCTTCGTCGCCCGATTCACCGACGAGAGCCGGGCCGACCGCGCCTGGCAGGCAGGAGTGCTGGGCTTCGTGCCCCCGCCTCCGGGCCAGCTCACTCCGGGCCTGGCGCTGGGCACGAGCACCGGCCTGGGCCCGAGCTCGTTTACCTATGACCGGCCGTCGGTACGGTTGGCGTGCTGGCGGCACGGCGTTTTCGTGGCCGTCGTCGTGGTCAGCAACTTCGACCTGACGACGTTCAAGGCAGCGACGGCCGCCGTCGACCCTCGCCTAAACTGAACTCCCGTTTCTGCGCCTGTAGCTCACCGGATAGAGCGCTTGCCTGCGGAGCAAGAGGCAGCAAGTTCGATTCTTGCCAGGCGCACTATCAGGCCCGGCCCGGTGGACTTGAGATTCCTCGCCTGGCTTCAGATTGCACGCGGGACCCGAATCGTCCTTAAGCGTATAGCAACAAGTTGCTGAAATTATTATCCGAGCGCTGGATACTTAACGTGGTACAGGACTGAGCCTGGGTTTACAGGATCGGCAGGTCCGCGTCCCTGGCTAGGCGCGTGGAGGATTTGGAGCATGAAGCGGGTTTTCATCGGACTAATGGTGGCTGCGGTGGCCGCCATCGGCTTCGGAAGCGTCGCCGCATCGGCCTCGGCGAACAAGTTGCAGACGTTCGGAACCGGCGCGGTGACAGTCACATCAGCCGACAGCGCCACCATCGTCAACGGCGCCGGCGAATACGGCGGCGTCTATATCAACTCGCGGAGCCAGAGCGCCAAGCCGCTGAACGCCGTGCACTTTTCGTTCGACTCAACCGGGGACTCGACCGGTGGCGCCCCGAGGTTCAGCATCCCAATCGATGATGGCACCACCGTCCTCAAGTACGCGTTCATCGGTGTCCTGAACTGCGGCTACTCCACCGGCACGGTCAGCACAGACTTGCCGAACTGCATGGTCAACTTCAACAGTGTGGATTACGCCAACTGGGACGCTTTCGCGAGCGCCAACCCGACCTTCCGCATCGCCCCCGGACAGATCCCTTTCATCATCGCCGACGAGCCCGGTAGCTACACAGTCAGCAACATCGACCTCCGCTAGCTCATTCTCCGAAAGACCCAAGGTCAGGGCGTATGCCTTACGCCCTGACCAACACCATGGCGCGCGGCGGACAGATTACCCGCGACTGCCGGTGCTCGCGGGTTTTGGACGGCGCGAGCCGGCGCGAATGAGGACATCGCGCGCGCCGTGCGTTGCGAAGCGCCGAGTTACGGTGAGGTAGTCAGGGCCCCGAATCGGTTTCTGAAATAGGTGCTGCCGCGGTTCAGCCGCGGAGCCCGAATTCAAAGAAGGGGGTTGAGACACCGCACATGCTGGTTGCGATCATCGTCCTGGTGCTGCTTCTGCTCATCTTCGGCGGAGGCGGCCTGCTGAACGCCTCGCTGAGCATTCTCTGGTGGGTCCTGATCATCGGCCTGATCCTGTGGCTCCTCGGGTTCTTCTTCCGAGGCGCCGAAGGCGGCCGCTGGTACCGCTGGTAGCGCTTTCGCACTGAACGGCGAGCGCTCTCCGACGAGGGCGCTCGTCGCCTCTTCTCAGCCTCCGAAGTACGTCTCGATGCCCTTCTTGAGCGCGACGGCGATCTTCTCCTGCCCCGCCGGGTCCACCACGTACCGAGCCTCGTCACGGTTCGTGAGGAACAGCGGCTCGACCAGCGCCCCCGGCATGCGGCTCGGGTTGTCGACCCATCCGGCCACGCCAGGCCCAAGCTCGATGAGATGGCCGTACACGCTGCCCGACGGCGTGAGCGTCGGCGCAACGAGCTGGTCGTCCGTCCACACGCCGCGGTCCTGGTTGCCGAGCGCCGCGACCAGCGCAACCTGGAGGGCCGTCGCCAGGCGCTTGCTGTCGGACGCGAACGGCCGCGCCGCGTCGTAGAACGTCTCGGCGCCGCCGACCGACGGGTCGTCGAACGCGTTGAAATGGATTGACACCAGGACCGAAGATCTCGACGCGTTGGCGCACGCCGCCCGGGCCACGAGGTCGCGATGCACCGCTGAGGCCGTGAGCGCGCCCGAGACCGTGTCCGCGGCGGACAGGTGCGCCACGGATGCGTCCGCGACCCGGGACATGACGACGCGGTAGCCGTCGGCGGCCAGCATCGACTGGAGTCGGGTCGCCACCGCCAGGCTCACGTCCTTCTCGAGCACCTGGCGGCCACCCACGACGCCGACCACGCCGGGGTCGAGGCCGCCATGACCAGGGTCGAGGAACACCGTCCGATTGAAACGCGAGGACGCCGGCGCGAAGCTCATGCACGCGCCCGACTCAAGGCCGTCGACCGCCACCGGCGTCGCCACGGGCGCCGAGCCCCTGGCGCCGCTCTGCATCAGCGCCGACCGCGCCTCGACGATCGCCAGGGCGGACGTCAGCAGAAGCGCCAGGTAGAGCGCTGTCCGAAACAGGGGCGAGGTCCCCTTCCGGCGCCGAGGGCGGTGTGTGACGTGGCGAGCTTTTGCGATCGGCCCGGCCATTCTAGTGTCCGTAACTGGAACCGCCGCTGCCGGCGTGCTACCTGATCCGGCTGTTCTCCGACGTCGCGACCTTCTTCGCCGACGCAGAGTCGACGTTCTTGATCGCGAGGATGACCACGAACTGATCCTTCTGCCAGACGGCGATGTAGTACTTCTGGTTGGTCACCAGCGTGTCGATGACGACCGAATTCGGTGAAAGACCGGTCTTGTCACCCTCCACCAGGTCGGTGGAGCTGGCGTTCTTCTTGAGGTCGGTGGCGCTGATGTTGAAGATCGTCCCGCCCGTGTATGCCTTCGCAGCGCTCGACTGGTCCTTGAACTGGATGACGAAGTTGACGACCACCTTGTAGGTCGCCGCGCCCACGTCCGAGCCGCTCGTCTTGATCGCGTCGCAATGCGCTTTGCTGTCCGCGAAGATCGCCACGTAGGCCGCGGTCGCGCCCTTCGCCTTCGCGTCGTCCCACTGGCTCTTCGTCGACTGGTAGTTCGACGGATCAGCGGTCTTCTCCTCGTCCAGGAAGCCGGCGATGTCGCCGGTCAGGTCGCACCGGACCATGCCCGCGGGGACGTCGCCCTGCTGCGCGGCCACGGTCGAAGCCGTCGGCCCCGTGGACCCGAGCTGCGACCCACCGCAGGCGGCGAGGCTGAGCAGTGCGATCACGACTGTGGTCAGGCGCATCGAGGTCAGGCTACCAGCGGGACCCGGGACCAGCCTCCGCTTAGAAGAAGATGGTCTGCCGCCGGGGCCGCAGCTGGTTCACCGTCGACTGGATCCACTGCCTCACCTGCTCGCTCAGCTCGAGCACCAGGCGCGGGTCGTTCGCGGCCTCGGGGCCGAGGTGCCCCACCTCGATGGGTTCGCCGAAGGCGATGAACCACTTCGAGGGCAGCGGTACTAGACCCGCCAGGCCGAGCCACGGAAACGTCGGCGTGATCGGCAGCGCGGGAAGGCCGAGAAGGCGTGCGATCGGCTGCAGGTCGGTGAGCACGGGATGCAGCTCCTCGGAGCCGACGACCGCAACCGGGATGATCGGGGCGCCGGTGCGCAGCGCGACCTGGACGAATCCTCCGCGGCCCAGGCGGCGGATGCGGTAACGGTCTCGGTAGCGCTTGGACGCGCCTTTCACCCCTTCGGGAAAGACGCCGACCAGCTCACCGCGCTCCAGCAGCGCGGTCGCGTTCTCCGGGTGCGCGAGCACGTTGCCGGTCTTGACGAGCAGCATGTTGGTGAACGGGACCGCGAAGGCCCAATCGACCACGAGCATCCGCGCGTGGCGCGGCTGTGGATGCTCGGCGATGATCGCTGTGCGGATCATCGCGCCGTCGTACGGCACGATGCCCGCGTGGTTGGCCACGAGCAGCGCGCGTCCGTGCCCGGGCACGTTCGTCACGCCGTCAACCTCGACCCGCCAGTAGTTGCGATAGAGCCAGAGCGCGACCCTGGTTACGCGGTCGGTGAATTCCTGGTCGAAGCCGAAGCCATCGCCTGGGAGTTCCAGCTCGGGGCCTGGACTCACTACGTGGAGAGCCCCCACCTTCGCGTACGAGTGTAGGATGTGCCCGGCCTCGACATGCCACTCGCCCTGCAGGCCGCCGCGGACGAATACATCGGCTGGCTCCAGCTGGAAGCCAACCGCAGCCCCAACACGGTTCGCGCTTACCGCGCCGAGATCAGCAGGCTGCTCGGTTTTCTCGCCGAGCACGGTCACTCGCTCGAGGCGCCGAACTTGCGCCACGAGGACCTGCGCGCCTATCAGCGCCACCTCGCCGAGCGACTGAAGAGCCCGGCGTCACGCGCCCGCGCCCTCGTCGCCATCCGCTCCTGGCTGCGCTGGATCGCCCGCGAGGGCATGATCGAGAAGGACCTCTCCAACGGCATCACGCTGCCCAAGCTCGAGCAGCGCCTCCCCAAGCCCATCGATCCGGACGAGCTGACGCGGCTGCTCAACGCGCTGCCGAGCGGAACGCTGCTCGAGAAGCGCGACCGCGCCCTCGTCCAGTTCCTGGTAAGCACCGGCTGCCGCATCTCTGAAACGCTGGCGCTCGATCGGACGGACTTTCCGCGCTCGGGCAGCCGCCTGGTCGTGACCGGCAAAGGCGCCAAGCAGCGGAGCGTGTACCTGACGGCGGACGCTCGGGCGGCCATGGAGGACTATCTCTCGGGCCGCGAGGACGCAAGCCTCGCCATGTTCATCAACTTCGATCGGTCGGCCGGCGACGACCGCGAGCGCCGTCTGACCGCGGCCGGCGCGCGCTACATCGTCACGCAGATTCGCAAGGCGGTCGGCGCCTGGTCCTTCAAATCGCCCCATGTCGCGCGCCACACGGCCGCGACGACGTTGCTCGAGGTCACGGGCGGCGATGTGCGTCTGGTCCAGGAGGTCCTGGGCCACGCGAACCTCAACACCCTGCAGGGCTACACGAAGATCGTGGATAGCCGCAAACAGGAGGCCTACCGCCTCTACCAGGAATTCCTGGACCAGAAAAAGAAGGCATAGTATTCGCCTGTGATTGAGGTCAGGAACGCGAAGCTGTTCGAGGGCCTGCCCGATTCCGAGGTCCGCTCGATCGAGAAGCAGATGAAGATCGTCCGCCATCCGGCCGGGCACGAGATCGTCGTCCGTGGCGAAGGCGGCGTCGGCTTCATGGTCATCACCGACGGCACGGTCACCGTCAAGACGGTCACCGGCCATTCGCGCAAGCTCGGGCCGGGCGATTCCTTCGGCGAGATGGCCCTGCTGGACCACGAGGGCCGCAGCGCCACCGCCACCGCCGACTCAGAGGTGAGCATGGCCACCATCCCGGAGTGGAACTTCAAACCTTTCTTGAAGGAGCACCCCGAGGTCGCCTACCGGCTCCTGCAGACCCTGAGCCGGCGTATCCGGCAGGCCGAAGCCGAATAGCCGCGGCCGCGGCGCCAGTCGGGTACGGGATCGACTTCGGGACGAGCAACAGCTCGGTCGCCATCGCGTACCGGGACCGGGTCGAGGTTCTCGCCCTGGCCCAGTCGGGTGCCCGCACCCTGCCGTCCTTCGTCTACCTGCACCGCGCCGCCCGGCGCGCCGCCGGCGACGAGGCCCTGCGTACGTTTCTCGTCTCCGGGCACGAGAAGACCGACTGCTGGAACTGCCCGCTCGCGCCCTACGGCTGGGACACCGACTGCCGCCAGTACCGCAAGGGAGGCGGCTGCAACGACGCGCGGCTGCTGTCGGGGGTCAAGCATGAGCTGGCCAAGTTGGGATTCGCGGGCACAAATTCGTGGGCGACCGATTTCACCGTCGGCTCGCTCGTCAGCGTCGTCCTCACGCGCCTGAAGCATGACGCGGACCAGGCCAGCGGCCATAACGTGCGCTCGGTGGTGCTGGGCCATCCGGTCGTCTTCGCGGGAGCCGATCCCTCGAACCGCGAAGCGTCCGACGCGGAAGCCTTTCGACGCCTGGAGGCGGCCGCCTTCGAAGCCGGTTTCGCCGAGATCGCGTTTCTGCCCGAGCCAACGGCCGCGGTCATCGGCGAGCGCACCAACAGTGGCGTCGAGATCGCAGTCGACTTCGGCGGCGGCACGTTCGACGTCGCCGTCCTCGACACCCGGTCCGGCGAGCCGCGAGTGGCGGGCATCGCGGGCATCGCGATCGGAGGCGAGACGCTCGACGGCATCCTGTTCGAGACGATCGTCGGCCCAGCGCTCGAGCTCGACTCGCTGCCGAGCTGGCTGTTCAACGAGCTCCGGACCGCGAGCTCGGTGCGGCTGCTCATGGCGGATCCAGGGATCCCCGCCATACTCGCCCGGCTTGGCGGCCGCCGCTCCGAAGTTGCCCAGGGGCTGCTGTACGGCGGGCACGCGTACGACTTCTACCGCGCGGTTGAGGAGGCCAAGATCGCGCTGTCGGAGGAAGAGTCGGCGCGTATCGAGTTCGCCCCGCTCGGCCTGCAAGTCGAGGTCAGGCGCACGACGTTCGAGTCGATGATCCGGCCCGAGCTCGACCTCATCGCCGCGACCGTGAGGCGGGCCCTCCGGGAGCCTGGGCTGCGACCCGCGGACGTCGACCGGGTGCTCGTCACAGGTGGCTCCGGCTACATCCCGGCCTTCCGCCGCGACCTCGCCGAGATATTCGGTGAGGAGAAGCTCGAGCAGCGAGACGCGTTCACGGCCGTGGTCCACGGGTTGGGCGTTCGCGCCCAACAGCTGTGGGGCCCGGTCGCGGTGAGCGCCTAGGTCGCGAGGTTCTCGATCACGATCCGCGCCACCGCCGCGGCGGCGTTGAAGTCCTGCGTCAGGCGGTTTTTGGTCAGCGCGCAGCTCACTCCGCTGGCGGTGTCGAAGAACGCGAAGCTGCCGCCCACGCCACCGACTCCGAAGGCCGTCGGCGGGTCCTGCGGCTCCTGGCCCGGCACGCCGGCCGAGTAGCCAAGCGCCCACGTCGTCGGCATGCCGAAGACCTCGTCCACGCCGGAGAACGGGGAGCTCGTCGCCTGGCGCAGCCGCTCACGCGAGAGGAGCCGGACGCCGCCGACATCGCCGAGCATCGCCGCGTACATACGCGCGATGGCACGCGCGGAGGTCTTGCCTCCGGCCGGGATGTCGGCGGCCAGCGTGTCCGGCCGGTTGCCGAAGGCCGCGTTGGGCATGAGGGACATCGGCGCCGCCTTGAACATCGGGAGGTCGGGCGGCATCTCGGGCATCTGGAAGTTGGGCGGCAATGGCGCGTCCTCGAGCACCGCGAGCCGGCCCTGCTCGGCGCGCGGCATGCCGAAGTAGAGCTCTCGGTCGACGCCCAGCGGGCCCGTGATCGCCTCGCGCAGGACCTGGGAGATGCGCTTGCCGGTGACGCGGCGGACGATCTCGCCGGTGATGTAGCCAAACGTGTAGGCGTGGTAGCCGATCTTCGTCCCGGGCTCCCACCACAGCTCGGCGTCCGCGATGGCGGCGCACATCTTGTCCCAGTCGCAGAGGTCCTCGATGGTCGTGGTCAGAGGGATGCCTGGGACTCCGGCCGTGTGGTTGAGGACGTGCCGGACGGTCACCTTGTCTTTGCCGTGGGCGGCGAACTCGGGCCACAGCTCCGCGACCGGAGTGTCGTAGCCGAACTTGCCGCGCTCGACCAGCATGTGGACCAGCGTCGAGGCCGCGGCCTTGACGACCGAGTAGCAGTAGACCGGAGTGTCGGAGGCGTAGGCGCGGCCGGTCGCGGGGTCGGCGACGCCGGCGACCGCGTCGACGACCTGCCGTCCGCCCTGGTAGACGGCGACCTGGAGCCCGCGCTCCGCACCGGATGCGACCATCTCGTCGATGGCGTTCTGAACCTGTTCCTGAACATGCACGGTTTGTGTCTTGCTCATATCAATCGAGACCCCCCATACCCTCAAAACTAATCGTTCGCGGGCAAAAAAAGGAGGGCCGGGCTCCAGCCCGGCCCTGTTGATTGACCCTGCTTACCCCTTGTCAGTAGCCGAAGCGCATCGCGATCATGAGGCTGAAAAGGACGAGAAATCCGGCGAGTTGAATCGCACCCTGGTTCGCGATTCGTTTGTCGAGGGCCTGGATTTCTTCCGGTCGGCTGGCGGCGATCAGCCTTCCAACGCTCGGACTCAGCCGAGCGCCCTCAAATGCCGCGATGGCTAGTCCCAAGCCGATGGCTGCTATCCATGTGAAACCGTAGGGCGTTGTAAGCACAGTCAGCACTCCACCGGCAACGCCCCGGAGGATGCCAAGGATGATGGTCAGGCCGGCGACTGCGGCCACCAGCCGTCCGTACCGGGCCGCGAACGCTTCGACGATTGCGCGCTGAGTCTCAGGCTGAAACTTGCGGAACGCGGGGAATACAACGATGCTCGCCGTCATTGCCGAGCCGAACCAGAAGATGCCCGCCAGGATGTGCAGCCACTGAAGCGCAATCAGAATCCAAAGCACCTTTAGGGGCAACCGTATAACACGCGCGACGGGATGACCACGGGGCGAGCCCCTAATCAACTGACCGATCTGGTTGCAACCGGCGAGTGTGAACCGCTTACAGAAAAGAGGCCGGAATCGGATTCGAAACCGGCCTTAAGAAGCTCCGAGGGCTAACTCGTCGTCGATCTGGTTGTACAGCACATGGTCTGAGCAGGGTGCGGCTTGCCCGGAGGTGTTCTTTCCCTTGACAGGAGCCGCAGATCAGCACAGAGTCAGGCTGGAACCTCGTACGACGGTGGCACTCGTGACGTGCAATCGACCGGGTCCCCCGGCATTCTCCAACTTGCAAGGATTTGAAGGAGGAGACCCCATGCGACGGCGCCTAGTAGTGATCCTTTCCCTCTCGGGACTTCTCGTGGCGAGTGCGAGCCTGTCTGTCGAGGCCACCTATCCAGGCACCAACGACGGAAGGCTCGCTTTCGGGATGATCGTCGGCGGCAACGTCGACGTTTACAGCGTGCTTCCAAACGGGGACGACCTACGCCGGCTGACGACCG
>JBKPCW010000119.1:0-4093 GCA_046727555.1 Candidatus Dormiibacterota bacterium
CGCCGGACTTCATCGAGCTGCACGGCGACCGGCTGTCCGCGGACGACCCGGCGCTGGTGGGCGGCGTCGGCACCTGGCACGGCAGGACGACGGTCTTCCTCGGCCATCAGAAAGGCCGGAGCATGAAGGAGCGGGTGGCCCGGAACTGGGGCATGATGCATCCCGAGGGCTACCGCAAGGCGCTCCGCCTTGCCCATCACGCGGCCAAGTTCGGCTTTCCGATCGTCTCCCTGATCGACACGCCGGGCGCCTATCCGGGCGCGGGTGCCGAAGAGCGCGGCATCGCGGCCGCGATCGCGCAGGCGATCATGGAATGGTTCCGCATCCCCGTCCCGATCGTCGCCGCCGTGATCGGCGAGGGCGGCAGCGGCGGCGCGCTCGGCATGGGCGTGGCCGACCGGGTGATCATGCTCGAGAACTCGATCTACTCCGTCGCTTCGCCGGAGGCGGCCGCCTCGATCGTCTGGCGCGACAACACGCGCAAGGTCGAGGCCGCGGAGCAGCTGCAGCTGACCTCGCGCGAGATCGTCGGCATGGGGGTGGTCGAGGAGGTCGTGCCCGAGCCTGAGGGCAGCGCGAGCGCGGACTACGACGCCGCCGCGCGCGCGCTCGACGAGGCGCTCCACCGCCACATGAAGCCGCTGCTCGAGATGGAGGCGGCCGACCTGCTGCAGCACCGCTACGACCGGTTCCGCTACATCGACTCGCTCATCCACGCCGAGCCGCACTTCGGCCCCAAGATCGATTAGGCGCGACTGCCGGCGCTCGCGCGTTTTGCGGTCGCGTCAATGCCGCGAGTGCCGGCGCTCGCGGTTTAGGGAGGTAGCGTGAGGGTCGTCGCCCAGCGGGTCGCTTCTGGCGCGGTCCGGTGGGATGGTGGTGCTGCAACCATCGGCCACGGTCTCGTGTTGTTGGTGGGTGCAGGTGGTGACGACGACGAAGCGGCGGTGCAGCGCCTCGCGGACAAGATCATCGACCTCCGCGTGTTTGCCGACGAGGCGGGGAGGATGAACCTCAGCCTGGTCGACGTGAAGGGCGCGGCCCTGATCGTGTCCCAGTTCACGCTCTTCGCCGACATGAGCCGCGGCCGGCGGCCGAGCCTGCTCAAGGCCGGGGACCCGGCGCGGGCCGAGCAGCTGTACGAGTTGTTCGTGGATCGCTTCCGGGAGCGCGGAATAGAGACGAAGACCGGCAGCTTTGGAGCGGTCATGCGCGTCGACATCGCCAACGACGGGCCGGTGACGCTGGTTCTCTCCACCGACGACTGGCCCACACGTGTCTGATCCTCGCCATCCTCTGCTGCCCTACGCGGCGTTTGTCGCCCTGGCGCTGATCTGGGGCGTCTCGTTCCTGCTGATCAAGCTCGCCGTCCAGGACATGAGCCCCCAGGTGCTGCTCCTCTTCCGGTCGGCGTCCGGATGCATAGCCCTGGCGGCGATCGTGCTCGTGATGCGCCGCCGCCTCTTCAGCGCCGGCTGGCGGGGCTACCTCTTCGGGTTCGCGTTCATGGCGGTGACGAACGCGGTCATCCCATGGATCTCGATCGCCTGGGGCGAGGAGCGGATCTCGAGCGGCCTGGCCAGCATCCTGAACTCCACGACCACGCTGTGGACCGCGGTGCTCATCTACTGGGTCATGCCGAGCGAGCGGCCGTCCTTCGTGAACTACATCGGCGTGCTCGTCGGTATTGCCGGGGTCCTCGTACTCGTGTACCCGGACATCACGCAGCACGGGCTGTCGGGCGACTTCTTCGGCGCCATGGCGGTCGTGCTCGCCTCGCTCTCCTACGCCGTCAACGCCCTCTACCAGAGGCGGCGCATGCGCAGCGTGAGCATCCTCGAGGTGAGCCTCGGCCAGCTGATCTTCAGCACGCTTTTCGCGCTGCCCATCGCCGCCAGCTCGCTGCCCGAGATGCACGTCCGGCCGCTGTCGTTGGCCGCGGTGCTGACGCTCGGTGCGGCCGGCACCGGCGTCGCGTATCTCCTTTATTACTACGTGATGAACACGCTCGGCGCCGTGCGCGCCGCGGGCGTGACGTTCCTCGTCCCGGTGACGGCCGTCTTCTGGGGCGTCGTCCTCCTGCACGAGACGCTCAGCGTCACGATCGTGGCCGGGATGCTCGTGATCCTCGCCGGCATCGTCCTCACCAACCTGCGCCGGCGCCCGCCACGCGAGGCTGTGGTCGAACGCGACGCGGCGGCCGCTTGACGTCCTTCGTCGAGCAGCACGCCGACCAGGTGTCGCAGGCGGCGGCGCGAATCCGCGGTCACGTCCGGCTCACGCCGACCATCTCCACCGACCTCGATCCCGCGCTGCGGCTCAAGCCCGAGTGCTTCCAGGTCACCGGTTCATTCAAGCCTCGCGGCGCGTTCAACGCCGTCCTCTCGCTCGTCGCTCGAGGCGACCGGCCGCCGGGCGTCATCGCGGTGAGCTCGGGCAACCACGCGCAGGCGGTGGCCCTGGCGGCGTCGTCGGTCGGGCTGCCCGCGCTGATCCTGATCCCGGAGGACGCCAACCCGGCCAAGGTCGCGGCGACCCGCGCCCTCGGCGCCGAGGTCATCCAGGACGGCATCACCTTCGCCAACCGCGAGCAGCGCCTGCGCGTGGTCATGGCCGAACGCGGGTACGTGCTCGTGCACCCGTTCGACGACTGGGACGTCATCCACGGCCAGGGCACAGCTGCGCGCGAGCTCCTGCGGGACGCCCCCGACCTCGAGACCATCGCCGCCCCGGTCGGCGGCGGGGGCCTCCTCGCCGGAACGGCGATCTCGGCCAAGCACCACCGGTCCTCGTTGAAGGTGGTCGGCGTCGAGCCGGCGGCGGCCGACGACGCCTTCCAGTCGTGGCGCTCCGGCCGGATCCAGACCCTGCCCGGCTCGCCTTCGACGCTCGCCGACGGCGTGCGCACGACGGCCATCGGCAAGCGGAACTTCGAGGTCATGTTCGAGCACGCGCTCGTCGACGAGATCGTGACCGTGAGCGAAGAGGAGATCGCGGCCGCGGTGGACGTCGCGTGGACGCGACTCCACCTGGCGCTCGAGCCGACCGGAGCGTTGACGCTGGCCGCCTACCTGGCCGGCAGGCTGCCGCGCGGGAGGGTCGGCCTGATCCTGAGCGGAGGCAACGCCAACCTGCAGACGGTGGCTACGATTCTGTCGAAGCCGTGATCCCGGTCAAAGAGGTGATGACGCGAAACGTGATCACGTTTCGCGAGGACACGCCCATCGAGGAGATAGCGCGGATCTTGAGCTCGAAGCACATCACCGGCGCCCCCGTGGTCGCCAACGAGGGCCACGTCGTCGGCATCGTCTCCGAGACCGACGTCTTCTCCAAGAAGGGCAAGACGGCTCGCGACATCATGAGCCCGCGCGTCATCTCGGTGACCGAGGAGACCGGGATCGACGAGGCGGCGCGGCTCCTGATCGGCGAGCGCATAAGACGCGTGCCCGTGATCCGCGGCGGCAAGATGGTCGGCCTGCTCAGCCGCTCCGACGTGCTCGAGTTCTACGCCAAGACGCGCTGGACGTGCAACGTCTGCGGTTGGTGGGAGCGGAGCCTGGAGCGGCCCGCGCGCTGCTTCTCCTGCTCGAGCACGGACCTGCACCTGGAGCGCGCCGATCCCGGACATTAGACACGCCGGCGTAGGGCAGTCGCTCAAGGCCCAGAGCTTCACCGAGTCCGTCATCCGCGAGATGACGCGCCTCAACCTCGCCCTGCATGGGCCGGACAGGGCGGTGAACTTTGCCCAGGGGTTCCCCGACTTCGACCCGGACCCACGCATCCTCGACGCGGCGGCGGTTGCGCTGCGCTCGGGTTACAACCAGTACGCGACGACCTGGGGCGCGCCGGCGTTGCGCGAGGCCGTCGCGCGCAAGCAGTCGGTCGCTTGGGGCCGGACCGTGGATGCAGACGCCGAGGTCACTGTGTCCTGCGGCGCCACGGAGGCGATGATCGCGGCCATGCTGGCCGCCGTCGATCCCGGCGACGAGGTCATCGTCTTCGAGCCGTTCTACGAGAACTACGGGCCGGACTGCGTGATCAGCGGCGCGGTCCCGCGCTACGTGGCTCTTCGCCCGCCGTCGTGGTCTTTCGA
>JBKPCW010000120.1:0-3181 GCA_046727555.1 Candidatus Dormiibacterota bacterium
AGACGCGCCGACTCGCCGACGCGCTGCGTGTGCCGCTCGGTGAACGAGTCCTTGGCTTCGACCGCCGTCGCGAGCGAGAAGATGACGTGCTCGGCGCCGTCGAGCGTGTTGTAGAGCTCCTTCAGGCGGAGCGCGGACCGCACCCGGGCGATCAGCTCCGCGCCCTCGACCGGCTTGGCCATGAAGTCGTCCGCACCTGCCTCGAGCGCCATCACCCGGTGCGTGGTCTGGCTGAGGCCGGTGATCATGACCACCGGAAGGAGCTTGCCCTGGGGCATGGCCTTGATCCGCCGGCAGACCTCGTAACCGTCCATGCCGGGCATGCGCACGTCGAGGAGCACGAGGTCGGGCGGGCTGGCCTCGATCATCGCCAGCGCGCTCACGCCCTCCGCCGCCTGCACGACGTCGCACTCGATCGACGACAGGTACAGGCGAATCAGGTCCCGATTCGCCGCCCCGTCGTCCACCACCAGGACTACCGGCATGGCCTCACCCCGCATCTATTCTTAACGAACGCGCGAGGACGGGCACAAGCCCACCCGACCTGACTCGTATCGCTAGGCGATGGCCACCCGAAGGTTGTGGGCCACCGAGGTCGGCATGCCGAGCGCGGCCATGGCGCGCCGGAGGTGCCTGTTGGCGGAGGCGAGGTCGCCGCGTGCCTCGAGAATCTCGGCGTAGATGTAGTGGCCTCGCGCCTGCCATTCGGTCGCGCCGGCCGACTCGAAGACCTGGAGCGCGACCGTGAACTCGGCGTCGGTCGCGGAATGGTCACCAGTTCTGGCGGCGATCCGGCCGAGCCAGGTGTGGGCCTCGCCGGCGTTCACGGTCTCACCAAGCCGCTGCGCCAGCTCGAGTGCGGAGGTGGCGTACCGGGACGCGGCGTAGAAGCCTGATCGCGCGAGCTCGAGCTCGGCCATCGTCATCAGCACGTGGGTCTTGCCGGCCTCGACGCCCAGTTCATCGGCCATGCGCAGCGACGTCTCCGCGTGTCGGAACGCGCCGGCGAGGTCGCCCTGCTTGTAGAGGAGCAGGGCCAGGTTGTTGTGGGCCCACATCAGGGAGACCCGGTCGCGCAGCGTCTCGTGGAGAGCCATGGCCTTGTGCGCGTACCGGGCCGACTCGGCGTACTCGCCCAGCTCCTGGTGCGCGAGCGTCAGGTTGCCGTAGACGTAGGACAGCCGGCGAAGGTCGGGGGTGTCCGCGTCGAGTGCAAGCGACTGCTCGTACGCCTCGATTGCCTTGCGGTAGTCGTGCCGCGCGTTGTGGACATGACCAAGGATCGCGAGCAGAAAGGCCTCGGTCGAGGTTGGCACCGGCTTCAGGGAGCGACAGCGGGCCAGCGCCTCTTCCGCCAGGCCCAGCGCAGTCGTGTCCTGGAGCAGCATGGCGGCGCCGGCCTCCCAGCCGAGGCACTGGGCGGTCATGAGCGTGTCGCCCGCCTGGTCGAAGTGCATGCGGGCGGCGGACACGTGGCGCCTGGCCTCGAGGGGCCGTCCGATCCGGATCAGGGCCTGCGCCATGAAGAACCCGGCCCGCGCCACCGCCGGCGCCCGGGGCGACCTGGTGAGCAGGTGCTCGCCTGCCGCAACCGCCTCGGCGTTGGCGCCCACCACGACCAGGCGTTCGATCTCGGCCACGGCCATCTCCTCTTCCACGGCCGGCCCGTCGCCCAGGAAGAAGTCCAGGGGCTTGTTGGTCCTGGTGGCGATGAGGCGCAGCGTCTCTATCGACGGCCTGGCCTTGCCGCTCTCGACGAAGTAGATCGCGGTCCGGCTGATGTCTCCCTGGGCAATCTGGCCCAGGCTCAAGCCCGCCTCCGCCCGTGCTTGCTTAACGGAACCAGGGCGGATCTCGACCCCGCGCCGGCGCCCACGGCGGCGGCCCGGGCGAACTCCTCCGGGCTCGCTCGAGCCGTCCGTCGCGGTCACCAGGTGCGCGGCCACGTCTGGCACGGGGCCAGATTAGCGCAGCCACATAGGGACTGACTTAACGTTAAGAAGGAATCAGCAGCAGGGACCTTGCCCGTCGGCCAAGACGGTCATCGCCAGGCTGAAGAACGCCGACGCCGCCAGGAAAGCGGCAAACAGCAGCTTGCGCATTGATCTCACCTCCTTTGCCTCCCCGGCTGCGGTTTGGAAAAGCGCTTTACTCGATCGGTGCCGCGGCCGCGTGGAGACCCCAGGCAGCCGCCAAGAACTTTGCCCCAACCGCTGCCAGGGCCACGCTCGCAGCCAGGCCGGCGAGGACCGTCGTGTCCAGCGTCGACGCCACGCCGAGGGCCAGCAGGACCGGGAGCAGGGACATCACGACGGCAAGACCCGCCACGCCGAGGGCGGCCAACAACCGCCCGCCGCGGACCTCGGCCACACCCCCCTCCACCTCGGTGACCTCTTGGCCCAACTGGTACCTCTCGCTCCGTGATCGCCGGCTACTTGCGCTAAGCGGGGGTCCCTGGCCCCGGGCTGTGCTACAAGTAACTGCCCGGCCATGTTAAATCAAAACCGGCGTTACTTAACGCCTCGCGGCGTTTTTTCGAATTGACGGATCGGTCGTGAGCAGCCAGGCTTACGCTCGGGGCGTGCAGCAGATGCCGGCCCTGACGCTGGTCCAGCGACGACGTGTCGCGGCCACCGGCCTCGGCTTCGAGGGATGGGGCCCGTTCGCGGCGGCCGCGGCGGCCGCAGCGGTGGTTTCGCTCCTGTTCGTGGCCTGGACGGCGAACCGCTGGGCCGGCGACCAGGTCACGATCGGCGTCGACGACATCGGCGAGGCCGTCGCCTCAGGGCTGGCGGCGGTCAGCTGCGGTTTCGCCGCCTGGCGCAACCGGGGCCGCGTCCGGCTCGCCTGGGGCATGTTCGGGCTCTCGGCGCTGAGCTGGACAGTCGGCGAGCTGATCTGGTCCTGGAACGAGGTGGTGCGGCACGAGGACCTCCCGTTCCCGTCCATCGCCGACGCGGGGTTCCTGCTCGCCATCCCGCTCGCCATCGGCGGTGTCTTCGCCTTCACCTCGGCCCCCACGCGCCTGGCGACTCGGGGCGAGACGGTGCTGGCCGGCTCGATCGTCGCGCTGTCCCTTCTCTTCATGGCCTGGAGCCTGGGCCTGGCCAGGGTGTACGAGACCTCGAACACCAGCCTCGCGGCGCTGGCGATCGGGCTCGCCTACCCGGTCGCCGACATC
>JBKPCW010000121.1:0-7820 GCA_046727555.1 Candidatus Dormiibacterota bacterium
CAACGATGACATCGACCGCATGCGCCACTCGACCACCCAGTCCCTGCTCACCAGGCGCGACGTCCTCGTGGTCGCGAGCGTGAGCTGCATCTACGGCATCGGCTCGGTCGAGGACTACATGGGTGAGTCGCTGCGTGTCGAGAAGGGCATGCCGATCCGGCGGGAGGTCTTCCTGCGCAAGCTCACCGAGATGCTCTACGAGCGCAACGACTACGACCTCGCGCGTCTCCGCTTCCGCGTGCGCGGCGACGTGGTCGACATCGTGCCGGCGAACGAGGAGAAGGTCTTCCGGGTGGAGTTCTTCGGCGACGAGGTCGAGCGCATACAGGAGCTGGACGCGGTCACGGGCGAGATCCTGGGCGCGCGCAACACCTTCACCATCTTTCCCGCGTCGCACTACGTGACGCCCGCGGACAAGCTGCGCCTGGCGATGGCCGACATCGAGGCCGAGCTCGAGGAGAGGTGCAGATGGTTCGAGGACCACGGGCGCCTGCTCGAAGCGCAGCGGCTCCGCCAGCGCACGAACTTCGACCTGGAGATGCTGCGCGAGACGGGCACGTGCGCGGGGATCGAGAACTACTCGCGCCACCTCACCCGGCGCCAGCCCGGCGAGGCGCCCTTCACGCTCATGGACTTCCTGCCGGCGGACACCCTCATCTTCGTCGACGAGTCGCACGTGGCGGTGCCTCAGATCGGCGGCATGCTGGGCGGCGACCGCTCGCGCAAGGCCGCCCTGGTCGAGTACGGGTTCCGGCTGCCCAGCGCTTTCGACAACCGTCCGCTGAGCTTCGAAGAGTGGGAGGAGCGGGCGCAGAACGTCGTCTACGTCTCGGCGACGCCGGGCCCCTACGAGATGCGCCGCTCTCAGCACACCGTCGAGATGATCGTCCGCCCGACGGGCCTCGTCGATCCGACGGTCGAGGTGCGGCCGACCGAGGGGCAGATCGACGACCTGCTGGCCGAGGTCAAGAGGCGCGCTGACGCCGGCCAGCGCTCGCTGGTGACGACGCTGACGAAGCGCTTTGCCGAAGACCTCGCCGACTACCTGCGTGAGTACGGCGTCAAGGTCCGCTACCTCCACTCCGAGCTCGACGCGATGCAGCGCATCGAGGTGCTGACCGCGCTGCGCACCGGCGAGGTCGACGTGGTCGTGGGCATCAACCTCTTGCGCGAGGGTCTCGACCTGCCGGAGGTCGCGTTCATAGGCATCCTCGACGCGGACAAGGAGGGCTACCTTCGCGCCTACCGCTCTTTCATCCAGATCATCGGCCGCGCCGCGCGCAACGTCGAAGGCCACGTCGTGATGTACGCGGACTCGATCACCGACTCGATGCGGCAGGCGCTTGACGAGACCGAGCGCCGGCGCAACAGGCAGATCGCGTACAACGCGGAGCATGGGATCACGCCCGAGACGGTGAAGAAGGCCATCTACGCGCTCGAGATCAACGAGAACGATCTCCAGGCCGACGCCATCGAGATCATGGCCGGCGCCGGCGTGCCTCGCGAGGACCTGCTGGCGATCGTGCGCGACCTCGAGAAGGAGATGCGCCGGCTCTCTCGGGAGCTGCAGTTCGAGGACGCCGCGCGGGTGCGCGACCGCATCATCCTGCTGCGGCGACGGCTCTCCGGAGAGCTGGAGACCAAGGAGGACGACGCGGACGTGGCCATGGCGATCGCGGCCGCCCCCAAACAGAAGACGCAGGTAAGGAACTGGAGACGCACGCGACGGGGACCGTAGTCCAGAACGTCAACCGCGCCCGCGCGCTTCTCGCCGCCGAGCCCGCCGGTTGGATGGAGACCCTGGGCGCGCGCATCACCGAGGCGGAGCCGGGTCGAGTCGTGCTCGAGCTCGTGGCCGGGCCGCAGCACCGTCACGGCGGCGGCGTCGTCCAGGGCGGCGTGATCACGCAGATCGCCGACGCCGCGATGGGCATGTCGCTGGCGACGCTCCAGGAAGACGGCACGTGGAACACCACCATCGAGCTGAAGATCAACTTCGTCCGCCCGGCGATCGAGGGCACCCTGCGCGCGGTCGGCCGGGTGATCGAGATGCGGCAGACGCTGCTCTTCGGCGAGGCCGACGTGTTCGACGACCACGGCCGCCTGGTCGCGCGCGCGTCATCTACATGTATGCCTGTGCCCGAGGGCCAGGGTCGTGAGTAGGGTCCACGCGGTCTCACCCGCCTGGACGTGGTTGGGGTTGCGGGACGTGGAGCAGGGCGAGGGCTCGGCCGTGGTCGAGATGGCGCCCACCGAAGACATGGCCAACACCATGGGCATGGTCCACGGCGGCATGATCAGCGCCCTGGCAGACTCGGCCATGGGCCGCTCGTTGCGTACCATCAAGCCTGGCGTCGTGCGGTCCATGAGCTTCGACCTGAAGCTCAGCTTCATCTCGGCGGCGAAGGTGGGCGAGACGCTCCGGGCGACCGGCCGGGTCGTCCACGCGGGCAGGCGGACGGCGGTCACGGAGTGCCGGGTCGAAGGACCGGGCGGGCGCCTGGTCGCCACCGCGAGCGGCACGTTTGCGATCACCAGACAGAAGGAATAAGAGAACCCTTGCCGACCGACCAGATCACGATCCGCGGGGCGCGCGAGCACAACCTGAAGAACGTCACCCTGTCGATCCCGCGCGACAGGCTCGTCGTCTTCACCGGCCTTTCCGGCTCGGGCAAGTCGTCGCTCGCGTTCGACACGATCTACGCCGAGGGCCAGCGGCGGTACGTCGAGTCGCTGTCCGCCTATGCCCGCCAGTTCCTGGGCCAGATGGAGAAGCCGGACGTCGACATCATCGAGGGTCTGTCGCCGGCGATCTCCATCGACCAGAAGGGCACCTCGAAGAACCCGCGCTCGACCGTTGGCACCGTGACCGAGGTCTACGACTACCTGCGCCTTCTCTACGCGCGCGTCGGCCATCCGCACTGCCCGGTGTGCGGCCGAGAGGTGCGGCGGCAGACCGTGGAGCAGATGGCGGACCAGGTCGAGAAGCTGCCCAGGCAGGCGCGCATCATGGTCCTCGGCCCCGTCGTCAAGGGGCGCAAGGGCGAGTACCGCTCGCTGATCGAGGACGTGCGCAAGTCCGGCTTCGTGCGCGTCCGGGTCGACGGGAGCCTCTACGAGATCGGCGAGCCGATCCCCATGGACAAGAACAAGAAGCACGACGTGCAGGTCGTCGTCGACCGCATCGTGGTCGGCCCCGAGCAGCGGACGCGGCTGGTCGACTCGATCGAGACGGCGGCGCGCCTGGGTGGCGGCTCCGTGATCGTCGTGCCGGTGGACGGGGGCGAAGAGATCAACATGTCCCAGGACTACGCGTGCCCCTACGACGGGACCAGCGTGCCCGAGCCGGAGCCTCGCAATTTCTCGTTCAACAACCCACACGGCGCGTGCCCCGTCTGCACGGGCCTCGGCTCGCAGCTCGTCGTCGACGCGGACCTGGTCGTTCCGGACCCGTCGCTGTCGCTGCGCGAAGGCGCGGTCGCCGCGTGGAGCAGGTCGCAGTTCTTCTACCCGGAGCTGCTCGAGTCCGTGAGCAAGTACTTCGGCATCGACATGGACAAGCCGTGGTCGAAGCTGACGAAGCAGCAGCAGGGCCTGCTGCTCAACGGCACCGGGGAGAAGAAGATCCGCTTCGGCTACAAGAACCAGTACGGCCACTCGCGCTGGTACGAGGCGCCCTTCGAGGGCGTGGTCGCGAACCTGCAGCGCCGGTACGAGGAGACGCAGTCCGAGTACCTGAAGGCCGAGCTCGAGCGGTACATGTCCGACAAGCCCTGCCCGGCCTGCAAGGGAACGCGGCTCAAGCCCGAGTCGCTGGCGGTGACGGTGAGCGGGCACAACATCGCCGAGGTCTGCAGGCTTTCGGTGAGCCGCGCCATCGGTTTCCTCGGCAAGCTCGACTTGACCGAGCGTGAGCAGCTCATCGCCCGCGGCATCCTCAAGGAGATCCTGGAGCGGCTGCAGTTCATGATCGACGTCGGCCTGGAGTACCTGACGATCGAGCGCGGCGCCAACTCGCTGAGCGGCGGTGAGTCCCAGCGGATCCGGCTGGCCACGCAGATCGGCTCCAAGCTGATGGGCGTGCTCTACATCCTCGACGAGCCGTCGATCGGGCTGCACCAGCGCGACAACCGGCGTCTGATCAACACCCTGGTCAGCCTGCGCGACCTGGGCAACACGCTCATCATCGTCGAGCACGACGAGGAGACCATCCGCTCGGCCGACTACATGGTCGACATCGGGCCGGCGGCGGGCGAGCACGGAGGCGAGATCGTCGCCGCCGGCCCGGTCGAAAAGGTGCTGCGCGACCCGCACTCGCTGACGGCCGCGTACTTGCGAGGCGACCGGATGATCCCGGTGCCGGCCAAGAGGCGCAAGGGCAACGGCAAGCAGCTGGTCGTGCGCGGCGCGCAGGCCAACAACTTGAAGAACATCGACGTCGCCTTCCCACTCGGCACGTTCGTCGCGGTGTCCGGCGTCAGCGGCTCGGGCAAGTCGTCGCTGGTGACCGACATCCTGAGCCGGAAGGTGGCGCAGCACTTCTACCACGCCAAGGAGCGGCCGGGGCCGCACCGCGCCGTAGAAGGCCTGGAGCAGCTGGACAAGGCGATCGACATCGACCAGTCGCCGATCGGCCGCACGCCACGTAGCAACCCGGCGACGTACACCGGGATGTTCACCCACATCCGCGACCTGTTCGCGAGCATGCCCGAGGCGAAGATGCGCGGTTACAAGCCCGGCCGGTTCAGCTTCAACGTCAAGGGCGGGCGGTGCGAGGCTTGCCAGGGCGACGGCATCATCCAGATCGAGATGCAGTTCCTGCCCGACGTGTACGTGCCCTGCGAGGTGTGCAACGGCACCCGCTACTCACGCGAGGTCCAGGAGGTGAAGTTCCGCGGCCACTCCATCGCGGACGTGCTCGAGATGACGGTGGACGAGGCGCTCGAGGTGTTCGAGAACGTGCCCGCGATCAAGACCAAGCTGCGGACGCTCCATGACGTCGGCCTGGGCTACATCCGGCTGGGCCAGCCGGCCACGCAGCTCTCTGGCGGTGAGGCGCAGAGGGTCAAGCTGTCCGCCGAGCTTTCGCGCCGCGACACCGGACGCACGTTGTACCTGCTCGACGAGCCGACGACAGGGTTGCACTACGCGGACGTGGAGCGGCTGCTCGCGGTGCTCCATCGGCTGGTCGACCACGGCAACACCGTGGTCGTCATCGAGCACAACCTCGACGTGCTCAAGACCGCCGACTGGATGATCGACCTGGGTCCGGAGGGTGGCGAGAAGGGCGGCTTCGTCATCGCCGAGGGGACGCCGGAGGACCTCTCGGCCAACTCGGATTCGTCGACGGGGCAGTACCTTCGCGAGCCGCTGGCCAAAGCGAAGAGATTCGTGCGTTCGAACGGCGCGGTGCGCACACGCCGCGCGAAAGTCGCCGTCGGCTGAGAAACGAACCGCCGGCGACCGCGCCGGGCTACCTCCCGCTGCTCCGCGTCGCCGGCTTCCCGCGCCTCGTCGCCAGCCTGCTGCTCGCGCGCGTGGCCGGCCAGATGCTCTCCGTCGGCCTCGTGCTCTTCGTGCTGTCCCGCTACCACTCGCCCCAGCTGGCGGGGGCGACCGTGTTCGTGGTCACCTTCCCGGGCCTGCTCATCTCCCCGATCGCCGGCGCCTTGCTCGACCGCTATGGGCGCTCGATCCTCGTGTCGGTCGATTACCTCGTGGTCGGCGGCTTGCTGTTCCTCCTGGCCGCCCTCTCGATCGCGCACGCGCTGTCCCCTTCGCTGCTGCTGCTGATCTGCGGGCTGTCGTCGTTGACCGGGCCGCTCGGCATCGGCGGCGCCCGCTCCCTCGTCCCGAGCCTGGTCCCGAATCACCTGTGGGAGAGGGCCAACGCCCTCGACAGCAGCAGCGACGTGCTCTCCAGCATCATCGGCGCCCCGCTCGCCGGGATCCTGGTCGGTCTGGCGGGTGGCGAGTGGGCCCTGGCCGCCACCGCGGTGCTGTTCGCGTGCGCCGGTGTGGCGATGCTGACCGTGCGCGAGCCGGGCTTTACGCCTCAGGGCGGTCGTGTCCTCGCGGAGGCCTGGTCGGGCCTGGTCTACGTGCTCCGCAACCGCACGCTCGTCGGCCTCGCTTTGATGTTCTCCGCGTTCAGCGTCGGTTGGGGATGCGTCGTGATCGCGGTCCCGGTCCTGGTCCTGGGACGCCTGCACCAGGGTCCGGCCACCGTCGGTCTGATGTGGGGCCTGGTCGGCGTCGCCGGCCTGGTGGGAATGCTCGTCGCCGGCCGGATCGGCACTCGCGGGCACGAGCGGCAGCTGATGGCCGTCTCGATCCTCGCCATGGCGGCCCTCATCGCCGCGATACCACTGGCGGGCTCGGTCGTGCTGGTGGGCGCGGCACTCGTCGCCATCGCCCTCGTCGAAACGCCCTTCGACATCTCGTTTCTGACGCTGCGCCAGCGGCGCTCCGACCCGGCCAGGTTCGGACGGGTGTTCGCCGTGTCGGTCTCGTTGAACATGCTCGGAGGGCCGGTCGGCTCGGCGCTCGCGGGTCCGCTCATCGGCTGGTCGCTGAACGCCGCCCTGTGGTTCGCGGCGGCCGCCGTCGCGGTGGGCGCCATCTTCCCGATCCTCGTCGTCCCGGCGCGCGATGCGCAGGACCGGCGAAACACCGATAGTCCGGACTAACCGCGTCCCAGGCTCGGCCGAACCATGGATAGTCCGGACTATCCGTGAAGGGTGGCCGGCTCAGCCGCCGATGACGCCGCTCGCGAGCAGGGCCACGAGCCCACCGACGACGTTGACGGCGATCCCGATGATGCCGCCCACGACGCGGCCGCGCTGGATCGCCCTGATGGCGCTGATCGCGCCGGCGATGGGCAGGAGCGGGAAGTAGTAGTTGAACGCGAACGGCACCACGATCGAGACCAGGCCGAAGCCGATCGACCAGGCGGCTGGGCCGCCGAGCTGATACATGAGCCCGCCTGCCATCACGCCGCCGACCGCCATCGGCTGCGGCCCGTAGGGCTGCTGCTGGAGGTACGGCTGGACGTAGTCCGGCGCCGCGGGGGCCTGGAAGACCGGCTGGCCGGGCGGCGGAGGCGGCTGGCTGGGCGGCGTCATGCCGGACGGCGGAGGCGGGGGATAGGCCGGGGGAGTGTCAGACATGGCGGCATGGTAGCCGTAAAGTTCCGGCAGTGACACGTTTAGTGACCGGTGGCACCGGGTTCATCGGACGCCACCTGTTGCGTCACCTGGCGCGCCGTGAGGGCACCACATACGTCCTGGTCCGGCCGAAGTCCCGCGAGCGCCTTGAGGCTTTCGTCGAGTCGCTCGGAGCGACGGACCGCCTGCAGTCGGTCGCCGGCGACATCACCGAGCCAGGCCTCGGCCTGACCGCCGCCGACGTCGGGCGCCTGCGCGGCGCCGACTTCTATCACCTCGCCGCGGTCTACGACCTCGAGGCCTCGGAGGAGCAGAACCAGCGGGCCAACGTCGACGGCACCCGGCACGTCGTCGAGCTGGCGCGCCAGGCCGGCGCCCGCATCCACCACATGAGCTCGATCGCTGTCGCCGGGGCGAAGTGGAAGGGCAATTTCACCGAGGACATGTTCGACGAGGGCCAGGTCCTCGACCATCCTTACTACCGCACGAAATTCGACGCGGAGAAGATCGTCCGCGAGTCCGGCCTACGCTTCCGTATCTACCGGCCCGGACTCGTCATCGGTTCCTCGGAGACCGGCGAGGCCGAGCGCATCGACGGTCCTTACTACGCGTTCAAGCTGATCCAGAGGCTGCGCCACGCGATCCCCGAATGGG
>JBKPCW010000122.1:0-10164 GCA_046727555.1 Candidatus Dormiibacterota bacterium
TGTCGCTACGGTGAGGACTACGAGTCCCCTAGCTCGAACCATATGGTTCCCCCTTGTGCTTGGTTGGGAGGCAAAGCGCAACACCACACCTCACGCCTCCCTGTCACTTGCCGCCCTCTTCCCAACTTGAGTCGGGGCGAGAGTGCGCCGGCGGCGAGTGCGGCCACATTGAGGATGGCCGAACTGCTACTCCGAGCACACTATCAACTCGCAGGGCCCCGCAAGTCAAGTCGAACCTGCCCGGGGATGCGATCAGTAAGGCAGGCGGGCCCGGTAATCGACCGTACCGGCGGGCTTCCAGGGCGCCCGCTCGTCCGCCGAGGGGGCCTCGAACACGGTGATCACCCGGTTCGTGGTGTCCCCGTTGGGGTCGAAGCCGAGGACCCCCGTCACGCCCGCCAGGCCCGAGGTCTGGGCGACCTGGGCGAGCACGTCGGCTCGTTCGGGCAGGGCGCCCGCCCGGGCCCGGATCGCGCGCTCGACGGCCGCGTAGACGACGGCCGTGGAGTCGTAGGCGAGCATCGTGTACGGGCCGTACGCGGCCGAAGTGCCGAAGGCCGACCGGAAGTCCCGGATCGTCGCCGCGGCGCCCGGCAGCGTGGCCGCGTCGGCGAACGGGACCGTGGCGAAGATGCCGGCGCTGTTGGCCCCCGCGGCGCGCACGCAGCGCGGGTCGTGCGCCACGCCGTCGCCGCCGAGGAAAGGCGTCGCTTCGCCGGGAGCGAAGAGGGACGCCATCTGGGCGCGGATCACGCAGCCCGCGTCGGTCGCGCCCCCGTAGTACACGGCCTGGGCGCCATCCGCCTTGGCCCGGGCGAGAAAGGACGCGACGTCGGTGCCCGCGACGTCGAGCCGTCCCACGACGCTTCCGCCGAGCCGGGCGAGCCGCGCGCTGAAGGCGGAGGCCAGGCCCTGCCCGTAAGTCTCGTGGTCCGAGATCACGGCGACGCGGAGGAGGTGGAGCGTGCCGAAGGCGAAGTCGGCCGCGGCGGCGCCCTGCAGGTCGTCGGTCGCGGTCAGGCGGAAGAAGTTGTTCGTGCCCGAGGGTCGCAGCTCCGAGGCGGGGGGCACGCCGGCCTGCTTGCACGTGATGGGCGTGCGGGAGGGGTTGAGCAGCGCCGGCAGGTAGACGTCGCGCGTGAGGCACGGGTTGCTCGTCGCCGGGCTGACCATGGCGAGCCCGGCCGCGTTGGCGACGGGGATCTCCTTGCGCGCCACCGCGCCATCGAATGGACCGATCATGGCGACGACGCTCGGGTCGGTCAGGAAGCGGTTGACGTTCGAGACGCCGCGGGCTGGGTCGGCCCGGTCGTCGGTGATGACGAGCTCGACCGGGAATCCGTCCAGCGTCGGATGCGTCTGGACGAAGAAGCGAGCTCCATCGAGCGCCGGCGTCGCAGCGCGGACCTCCGGGCCGCTGAGGGGCAGGTCGACGCCGATGCGCAGCACCTTGCCGGCCGGCCCCGGTGGCGTGGACAAGCTGCACGCCGCGCACAGGACTGCTAGACACGCGAGCAGCGCGCCCTTCAACTCGGCACTCCGTATACTCAGGATTCCTTTTCGAGCCCTGCATAGGAGCGCGCCCGATTGAAGACCGACACCAGCGAGCACCTTAAACCGCGGTCCCAGTACGCGGATGACGCCGTGCAGCTTGCCATCCAGGGCAGGTGGGACGAGGCCGTCAAGCTGAACAAGTTCATCATCGAGAGCTTCGGCGCCGACGAGGAGACGCAAAACCGGCTGGGCAAGGCGCTCTCGGAGCTCGGCAAGCTCAAGGACGCCAAAGCCTCCTACGAGGCCGCGCTCAAGCTCAACCCGATGAACTCCATCGCCAAGAAGAACGCGGCGCGGATCAACGCTCTGCTGCACCAGAAGGAAGGCCTGAAGGTCGGCGGCGTCAGGGTCGATCTCAATCTCTTCGTCGAGGAGATGGGCAAGACCGTGATCACCCTGGTCGAGTCGCCGTCGAGCGCGGACATCTCTTCCAAGGTCGCCGCGGGCGACGTCGCCGAGCTGAGGATCGACGGTGACGGCATCGTCGCCGAGACCTCGCGCGGCGTGCGCGTCGGCCAGCTCGAACCCAAGCTTGCGCGCCGGCTGATCAAGTTCATGCGCGGCGGCAACCGCTACCAGGCGGGCGTCACCTCGGTGGACGGCAACGCCATCAAGCTGATCGTGCGCGAGACCTACCAGGACCCGCGGTTTGCCGGCAAGCCGAGCTTCCCGATGCGCCGCAAGCGCGAGGTGGAGTTCCGGCCGTACGCCAAGGAGAGCCTCATCGCCCGCGACGTCGAGAGGTTCGCGGGGGACGAGGAGGAGGAAGGCGGGGCGCTCGCCGAGGAACCGGCCGGCGAGGACATCGAAGAAGGCATGCACGCCGTCGAGGACGAGGGCGAAGCGATCGACTTTTCCGAGGACGCGGACAGCGATGGCGAGAACGAGGATGAAGACGAAGGCTGATTCGACCCCCAGGGGACCTGATCAGCAGGCCGCGGCCCGGAGGTTTCTTCACCGAGGCTAAGCCTCCGGTTCAGCTGGGTGGAGTTCCCGGTTTTCGCGACCTCCTCCCGCTCGAGGCCGAGGCCCTGCGCGAGGCGCAGGAGTCGCTCCTCGCAGAGATGCGCCGCTGGGGCTACCGGCACGTCATCACGCCGCTCGTCGAGAGCATGGACGTCCTCGACCTCGGGCTGGGCATCGAGCAGCGAAGGCGACTATTCAAGTTCACCGACGGCCGGGGCGACATCGTCGCCCTGGTCGGCGAGCGCACGGTGCCCGTGGCGAGGTTGGTCGCCGGCAAGCTCCGCGCCGCGTCGCTGCCGCTGCGGCTTTGCTACGCGGGGCCGGTCGTCTCCACCGACGACGCCAGGTTCCAGAACCGGCGCGAGACCTACCAGGTCGGCGCGGAGCTGATCGGAGCGTCCGGCCCTGTCGCCGACGCCGAGGTTATCGCGCTCGCCGCGCGCTGCCTCGAGGCGACCGGGATCCGCAGCTACCAGATCGACGTCGGCCACGCCGAGTTCTTCCACGGGATCATGGACGCCGTCCGCCTGCCCGACGACGTCAAGTCGGCGGTCCGGAGCGCGCTGGCGGCGCGCGACTTCGTCGCCCTCGAGTCGATCCTCGAGGGCACGCCGCTGCGGTCGGCCGAGCACGAGCTGCTCCTCCGCTTCCCGGCGCTGCGCGGCGGCCCCGAGATCATCGATGCCGCGGCGGGCCTGGTCACCAACCAGCGCTCGGAGGCGGCGCTGTCCGAGCTCGCGCGGGTGCGTGAGCTGCTCGTCGCCCACGGCATCGGCGACGTGGTCATCCTCGACCTCGGCGCGATCCGCGATTTCGATTACTACACGGGCGTCACGTTCGAGGGCTACGGTCCGGACTTCGGCCGGCCGATCGCCCAGGGCGGCCGGTACGACGGACTGCTCGAACGGTTCGGGCGTCCGGCGCCGGCGACCGGTTTCGTGGTCCAGCTCGACCTCGTCTCGGAGATGCTGACGCGTGCGCCCGCGGCCCTGCCGAGGCTCGACGCCGCGGTGGCCTGGTCGGCCGGCGGGCTGGCCACGGCGATGCGCCTGGGGGCGACGCTGCGCCTTTTCGGGATGCGTGCGGTGGTCGACACCGAGCCGCGCGGCCAGGCCGACGCGAAGGGCTGGTGGCGCGCCGTCGGCGCGACCAACCTCGTGCACTGCAGGGGCGACGCGGAGGTGACGTGGTCGGCGGACGGCCGGCGGACGAGGACTCTGCCGCCGGAGCAGGTTGCGGCCCGGATTGCGGGAGGCGCCTCGTGACCGTCTCCATCGCGGTTCCCACTGGCGTCCTGATGAACGGGGCGCTCGAGGTGCTGGCGCGATCGGGCCTGGTCAGCCTCAGCGCCGAGGAGCTGGGCCGCCAGCTGCTGGTCGAGCGGGCCGGCCTGCGCGTGATCCTCGTCCGGCCAGCCGACGTTCCCGCGTACGTGGACCACGGCGCCGCCGACCTCGGCATCGTCGGCAAGGACATCCTGTGGGAGTCGCCAGGCCCGCACTACGAGCTCGTCAACCTGTGCTTCGGCGACTGCAGGCTGGTTCTCGCCGTGCCCGAGTCCTCCCGCATGGACGGACCGGAAACGTGGCCGCCGATGCTTCGCATCGCCACCAAGTACCCGCGCACCGCGATCGCGTGGTTCGAGGCGCGCGGGCAGGCGGTCGAGGTCGTGCGCCTGCACGGCTCCGTGGAGCTGGCGCCGCAGGTCGGGTTGGTCGACGGGATAGTCGACCTGACCGCCACCGGCCGCACCCTGCGCGAGAACCGTCTGCGGGAGATCGCCGTGCTGGGCGCATCGACCGCCCGGCTCATCGCCAACCAGGCGAGCCTCAAGACACGCACCGCCTCGGTCCAGGCCGCCGTGTCGAAGCTGAGGGAGGCCGCAGGCGGTGACCGTTAGGAGGTTCGACGCCGCCGCGTTCGCCGAGCTCGCGCGCAAGCGGTCCGGACTGTCGGAGCTCGCGACCGAGCGCGCCGCGGTGGCCGAGATCTGCGCCCGGGTGAGGGCGGAGGGCGACGCGGCGCTGCGCGAGCTCGGCAGGCGCTTCGACGGCTGGGCGCCGTCCGCGGGCGAACCGTTCGAGGCCGACCTGGGCTCAGGGCGAATCGACCTGGCGGATCAGGAGGCGCTCGAGTTCGCCGCCGGCCGGATCCGCGAGTTCCACGAGCGCCAGCTCGAGGCGTCGCCGGCGGGAGACGGAAACACTCGGCTCGTCACCCGGCCAGTCCGGCGCGCCGGCCTCTACGCCCCCGGCGGCCGGGCCGCGTACCCGTCGACGGTGTTGATGACGGCGATCCCGGCCCGCGTGGCCGGCGTCGAGGAAGTGGTGCTCGCGACGCCGCCGCGGCGCGATGGAAGCGTGCCCGCCGCCATCCTCGCCGCCGCGAGGATCGCCGGCGTGGACGCGGTGTACCGGGTCGGCGGCGCCCAGGCGATCGCCGCCTTCGCCTACGGCACCGAGTCGATCCCGCGGGTCGACGTCGTCGCCGGTCCGGGCAACGTTTACGTGACCCTGGCGAAGAAGGAAGTCTTCGGCGCGGTGGGCGTCGACGGCATCGCCGGCCCGACCGAGGTGGTCATCCTGGCCGACGAAAGCGCGCGGCCGGATTTCGTGGCGGCTGACCTCGCGGCGCAGCTCGAGCACGACCCGATGGCGTGGGGCGTGCTCGTCACCGACTCGTCGCGGCTGGCGGGGCGGGTGGAGGAGGAGCTGGACGACCTGGTGCGCGGCCTGGAGCGCGCGGACGTCATCCGGCAGGCGAACTGCTGCGTCGTCGTCGTCGGCGACATGGACGAGGCTCTGCGCCTGGTCGACGACTTCGCGCCCGAGCACCTGCTGATCGTGACCGCGCATGCCGAGGAGCTCGCTTCGCGTGTGCGCAACGCGGGCGCGATCTTCGTGGGGCCGTACGCGACGGTGCCGCTGGGCGATTACGTCGCCGGCCCCAACCACACGCTGCCGACCTCGGGCGCCGCGCGGTACGCGTCGCCGCTCGGCGTGCACACATTCATGAAGAGGACGAGCGTGCTCGTCCTGGACCGTGACGACGTGGCCGCGCTGCGCGACGCGACGGTGCGGCTGGCTCACCTCGAGGGCCTGGGCGCGCACGCGCATGCGGTCGAGGTGCGGCTCGAGTGATGAGCAAACGGAAGGGCGCGATCACGCGCAAGAGCAAGGAGACGCGGCTCTCGGCCACCGTCGGGCTCGAGGGCCGGGGCCGGATCCAGGTCGCGAGCGGCCTGCCGTTCCTCGACCACATGCTCGAGCAGGTCGCACGCTATGGCGGCTTCGACCTGACGCTGCGCGGCGCCGGCGACGTGCACGTCGACCCGCACCACCTGGTCGAGGACGCAGGCATCGTCGTCGGCCAGGCGCTGTCGCAGGCCCTGGGCGACCGCGCCGGGATCGCGCGCTTCGCCTCGGCCTACGCCCCGCTCGACGAGTCGCTCGCGCGGGTCGTGGTCGATCTCGGGCGGCGGCCGTTCCTTTCCTACAACGTCGCCGTTCGCGGCCGCGTCGGCACGCTGGAGTCGGAGGTGCTGGAAGAGTTCTGGCGCGCGCTCTCCATCCACCTCGGCGCGACGATCCACGTCGACCTCATCCGCGGACGCAACCGCCATCACATAGTCGAAGCGACGTTCAAGGCGCTCGGCCTGGCCCTGCGGCAGGCGATGGCGACGGGGGGCGGAGGCGGCGTGCCTTCGTCCAAGGGATTGCTCGGGTGATCGCGATCGTCGACTACGGCGTGGGCAACGTCCACTCGGTGCAGCGCGCGGTGATCCAGGTCGGCGCCGAGGCCGAGCTCACCGCGGACCCGGAGCGGCTCGAGGCGGCCGAAGGCATCGTCCTGCCCGGCGTGGGCGCATTTGCCCCGGCCCTGGCCAGGCTCAACGAGCGCGGCCTGGGGCGGCGCATCGTCGAGCTCGCCCGCACAGGCAAGCCGGTCCTGGGCGTCTGCCTCGGCTATCAGCTCCTGTTCGAGGAGTCGACCGAGCACGGGCTCCACCACGGCCTCGGACTGCTGCCCGGCCGCGTAGTCGAGGTCACCACCAGCGCGCGGGTGCCCGTCATCGGCTGGTGCCGTACGTCACAGGTCGCCCCGTCGCCGCTGTGGGACGGGGTCGCCGACCAGTCCTACTTCTACTACGTCCATTCGTTCACGCCGGAGAGCTCGCCCGACCGCATCGCCTGCACCGACCACTCGCCCGCCGCCGCCGCGACGGCGCGCAACGTGATGGGCACCCAGTTCCACCCCGAGAAGAGCGGGCCCGACGGGCTGCGCGTCTATGCCAACTTCGTCGCCCTATGCGCGTGAATTCCACCCGTTTTGCGCAAAAGGCGCCATGCGACTCGCGAAAGCACGCATGTTTTGCGCAAAACGGGCCTTTGAGAGGCCACTGATGCCCGCCAAGCGCATCATCCCGTGTCTCGACGTCGACGGCGGCCGCGTGGTCAAGGGCGTGAGGTTCCAGGACTTGCGCGACGCCGGCGACCCGGCCGAGCTCGCCGCGGCCTACGACCGCGAGGGCGCGGACGAGATCGTCTTCCTCGACATCACGGCCTCGTCGGACGCACGGAAGATCCTGCTCGAGGCGGTCGAACGCGCCGCCGACCGGGTGTTCATCCCACTCGCAGTGGGCGGCGGCGTACGGAGCGTCGAGGACATGGGCGAGCTTCTGACGCACGGGGCGGACAAGGTGTCGATCAACACTGCGGCGCTCGACGACCCGTCGCTGATCACGCGGTGCGCCGAGATCTTCGGCTCGCAGTGCGTGATCCTGGCCATCGACGCCCGGCGCCGGCGGGAGGGCGCGGGCTGGGAGGTCTTCAGCCACGGCGGGCGCCGGGCGACCGGCCGCGACGCCGTGGAGTGGGCGGCGCACGGCGAGCGGCTGGGGGCGGGGGAGATCCTGCTCACGTCGATGGACTTCGACGGCACGCGCGCCGGCTACGACATCGACCTGACGCGGGCGGTCGGGGAGGCGGTGCGGCTGCCGGTCGTCGCGTCCGGCGGCGCCGGCTCTGTCCGGCACATGTACGAGGCGCTCCACGACGGCGGCGCCGAGGCGGCCCTCGCGGCGTCGGTCTTCCACTTCGGGGAGCTGGTGATCGCCGACGTAAAACGCGAGCTGTCGCGGATGGGCGTGGAGGTGAGGCTGTGAGTCCCGATTTCTCGAAAGGCCTCGTGCCGGCGGTGGTGCAGGACGCGGACACCGGCCAGGTCCTGATGCTGGCCTACATGGACGAAGAGTCGTGGCGCAAGACGCGCGAGACCGGCCGGGCGTGGTTTCACTCCCGGACACGCGGGCTGTGGGAGAAGGGCGCGACGTCCGGCAACACGATGGAGGTCGTCGAGGCGCGGCTCGACTGCGACCTGGACGCCGTCCTCCTGCGCGTCAACCCAGCAGGACCTGTCTGCCACACCGGCGCGGAGTCGTGCTTCTTCAATGAGCCGGGCTGAGTGAATAGTTATGCAGTTCCCTGTATACTCATGCGCCCGTGACCAGGAAGCTGAAGGTCGGCGTGGCCGGCGCCAACGGCTACGCCGGGATGACGGCGGTGCACCTGCTGGCGCGCCACCCCGGCGTCGAGCTGTGCGGCCTCACGTCGCGCTCGCTGGCGGGTAAGCCTTACTCCGAGGTCTTCCCCCTCCTCGACCTGGCCGGGGTGTTCACGCCGGAGCTCCCGGCCGGCCTGGACGCGGTCTTCAGCTGCCTCCCCCACAACGTGGGCGCCGGCGCCGCCGCGACCTGGCTGAACGACGGCGCGCGGGTGATCGACATGAGCGCCGACTTCCGGCTGCGCGACGCCTCGCTGTACCCGAAGTGGTACCGGCAGGAGCATCCCGCGCCCGAGCTGCTGGCGAAGGCCGTGCTCGGGCTTCCCGAGCTGCACGAGGCCGAGATCAAAGAGGCGCAGCTGGTCGCGGTGCCCGGCTGCTACTCGACGGCCGCCATCCTCGCCCTGGCGCCGGCCGTCAGGTCCGGCCTGGTCGGCGCCGACATAGTCGTCGACGCCAAGTCCGGTGTCAGCGGCGCCGGGCGCTCCCCCGGCCTGGGCGTCCAGTTCAGCGAGGTCAACGAGTCCCTCGGCGCGTACGCGGTCGAGGGACACCGCCACCTGCCCGAGATCCTCCAGGAGCTCGGCGGCACGGCCCACGTGACCTTCGTGCCGCACCTCGTCCCGATGACACGCGGCATCCTGGCCACGTGCTACCTCGACCTGAAGGGTTCGGTGGCCGAGCTCGAGGAGGCCTATCGCGAGTTCTACGCCGGCCAGCCGTTCACCCGGGTCGTCGCCCGCACGCCGGCCACCAAGCTCGCCACGCACTCCAATTTGTGCCTGGTCAACGTCGCGGCGCAGGGCGAGAAGGCGGTCGTCACCGCGGCGCTCGACAACCTGGTCAAGGGCGCGTCGGGGCAGGGGGTGGAGTGCTTCAACATCGCGTTCGGCTTCGAGCGCACGGCCGCGCTCGAAGGTCCCGTGCAGTGGCCGTGACCTACGCCCGAGGATTTCGGGCCGGGACGGCGGCGTGCGGCATCAAGGCCTTCACGGCCGGCGCGTCCGCGATCCCCAGCGGCCAGAAAGACGACCTGTGCGTGATCCACTCCGCGTACCCGTGCGACACGGGCGGCGTGTTCACGACCAACAAGGTCAAGTCGGCGTCGGTGGTCATCGACCAGCTGCACCTGCAGCGCAATCGCGTCCAGGCGCTGACCATCAATTCGGGCAACGCCAACGCGTGCACCGGGGCGCAGGGCTTCCGCGACGCGCTGCTGATGGCCAAGCTGTCGGCCGACCGGCTCGACCTCGACCCCGACCAGGTGCTCGTGAGCTCGACCGGTGTCATCGGCCGCCAGCTGCCGATGGACGCGATCAAGCCGGGCATCGCCGAGGCCTGCGGCAACCTGAGCCCCGACGGCGGCGCGGCCGCCGCGCGGGCGATCATGACCACCGACACCGTGCCCAAGACCGCGCGCGCCGAGCTCGACATCGGTGGCGCCGCGGTCCGCGTCGGCGGCATGTGCAAAGGCTCGGGGATGATCCACCCCAACATGGCGACGATGCTGGCCTACATCACCACGGACGCGGCGGTCGAGCCGGGCCTGATGGCGGCGCTGGTCAAGGCGATCGCGGACCACAGCTTCAACCAGGTCACCGTCGACGGCGACAGCTCGACCAACGACAGCTTCCTCATCCTCGCCAACGGCGCCGCCGGCAACGAGCCCATCCGGGCCGGCAGCGCGCAGGCGGCGCGGCTGGAATCGGGCCTGCTCCAGGTCGCCCAGGAGCTGGCGCGCGCGATCGCGAAAGACGGCGAGGGCGCGACGAAGCTGATCACTGTCAAGGTCCTGGACGCCGCCTCCGACGCTGACGCGAGGGAGGCCGCGCGGGCGGTGGCATCCTCGAGCCTTGTCAAGACCGCCATCCACGGCGGCGACCCGAACTGGGGTCGGGTCGTGTGCGCGCTCGGCTACAGTGGCGCCGAGCTGGCGCTCGACCGCCTCCACCTGACGGTGGGTGGACTCGTCGTCTTCGAGCGTGGCGCCGGCGTGGACGTCGACCTGGCGGCGGTGCGGCGAGCGTTCGAGCAGCCGGAGATCGAGATCACAGCCAGGCTTGGCCTCGGCGAAGGAACGTC
>JBKPCW010000123.1:0-6408 GCA_046727555.1 Candidatus Dormiibacterota bacterium
TCCGTCGCCTGACCTACATCGCGGCGCTGATGCGGTGCTTCCCGGGCCGGAACAAGAGCGGCACCGGCGACAGGCCGCCGCCGCCCGCGGGGATCGCCAACTGCGCCCACTGGCTCGACGACGAGCTGAAGCTCCTGAAGCCGAAGGTGATCCTGCTCGTCGGCCAGCTGGCGATCTCGCGCTTTCTCGGCCCGGCGCCGCTCGAGGAACGCGTGGGGAAGAGCTTCGGCAGGCGCCCGGTGATGATCCCGCTGCCCCATCCGTCCGGCCAGAGCCGCTGGCTGAACGCGCCGGCCAACCGGGAGAGACTGGCGGCGGCGCTCACATTGATCGGCGAGCAGCGATCAAAATTCGCGCGGTGAGATATCTCCTTATCTATTACGGCGGCCGCATGCCCGCGACGCCGGCAGAGCAGGCGCGTGTGATGAAGCAGTGGACGACGTGGTTCTCGAAGCTGGGGCCCGCGATCGTCGACCCCGGCAACCCGTTCTCGGGCGCGGTCAACAAGGTCGACGCCGACGGCGCGGTGGCGAAGGGCGCGGTTGGCCGCCGAGCGTCGGGCTACAGCATCATCGAGGCACCCTCGCTCAAGGCGGCGACGAAGCTGGCGAGAAGCTGTCCGGTGATCAGGGGCGGCGCCCAGGTCGCGGTCTACGAAACGTTCAACGTGATGTAGCGCCTTGCCAGCCTTTTACGGTCGCCGGGAGGGCGACCGCGTGGTCATCGAGGGCGCGGACGCGAGGCACCTCGCCCGCTCGCTGCGCGCGCGGCCGGGCGAGAAGATCGAGGTCGTGGATCCAGACGGCTGGATGCTCACGGTTCGGCTCGAGTCGATCAGCGACACGAAGATCGAGGGCATCGTGGCTTCCGAGCGCGAGCACGCACCGGAGCCCGAGCGCCACGTGGTCGTGGCCATCGCGCACCTGCCGTCGACCACGCTGGAGCTCGTGCTGTCCCGCTGCACCGAGGTCGGCGCGTCGGCCTTTCACATCGTGCAGGCCCACCGCAGCGTCGCGCGCGGAGCGCGCCAGGAGCGATGGCAGACGATCATCCGCGAGGCGGCGATGCTCGCCGGGCGGCTGCGGGTCCCTATCGTCGCCGGGCCATCACCGCTCGCCGAGGTCATCGCCGAGCGGCCGAACCCGGTGATGCTCGTCCGTGGCGCGCCGACCCAGCTCTCGGCGATGCCCCGACCACGCGAGACGACGCTGCTCATCGGACCGGAGGGCGGCTGGACGGACAAGGAGCTGGCGATGGTGCCCGACCACGCGGGCCTCGGGCCGCGCAACCTGCGCGCGGACACGGCTGCCATCGTGGCGACCGCGATCGCGGTCGGGGGCTAGCGCCTCAGCGCGCGGTAGGTCTCGACCTCACCGCGGATGGCGAGCACCGAGCTGAATCCGAACGCTCCGATTCCTACCCCCAGAAGCGCCAGGCCGGGGATCACCGCGAAGGCGGCGAGGCCGATGCCCAGGAAGATCAGGCCAATCGCCAGCACGACGAGGGCGTAGACCTGGAAGCCGCGCCTGGAGGCGGCATACCCGGGAGGCAGGGAGCCCAGGTAGCGTGACGTCAGGCGCCGGATGACGTAGTCGCCCGAACCGGCGAGGTTCGCGAGGAGCGCCACGCCGATGGCGCTCACCAGGCCTCCGACGACGAGCACGACGCCCATGATCCCTAGCATTTTGAGGCGTGGCAGTCATAACCAAGCAAGCTTTGGTGCGGAACTTTTGCATCATCGCCCACATCGACCACGGCAAATCGACCCTGGCCGACCGGCTGCTCGAACGCACCGGGGCGATCAGCCTGCGCGACATGCAGGACCAGGTACTCGACTCCATGGACCTGGAGCGCGAGCGCGGCATCACCATCAAGCTCCAGGCCGTCCGCATGACCTACCCGGCCAAGGACGGCCAGACGTACGAGCTCAACCTGATCGACACCCCCGGCCATGTCGACTTCGCCTATGAGGTCTCGCGGTCGCTGGCCGCGTGCGAGGGCGCGATCCTGGTCGTCGACGCCGCGCAGGGGATCGAGGCCCAGACCCTCGCCAACCTCTACCAGGCGGTCGAGGCCGGCCTGACCATCGTCCCCGTGGTCAACAAGATCGACCTCGACGCGGCGCAGCCCGAGCTCGTCGCGGAGGAGATCGCCGACCTCACCGGCATCCCGCGCGAACAGGTCACCTTCGCCTCGGCCAAGCTTGGCATCGGCACCGACGACATCCTGGAGGCGGTCGTCAACCGGGTCCCGCCGCCGCGAGGGGATCCTTCCAAGCCGTTGCGCGCGCTGATCTTCGACTCGCACTACGACCCGTACCGAGGCGTGATCACCTACGTCCGCGTCGTCGACGGCGAGATCCTGCCGCGCACCAAGATCCGGATGATGAACACGGACAAGGTCCACGAGGTCGACGAGGTCGGCTGGTTCTCGCCACGCCCTCGACCGGCTGACCGGCTGACCGCAGGCGAGGTCGGCTACGTGACGGCGGCGATTAAGAACGTGGTCGACGCGCGCGTCGGCGACACCATCACCACCTCCGAGCACGGCGCGACGACGGCCCTGCCCGGCTACCGCCGCGTCAAACCGATGGTCTTCGCCGGTCTGTTTCCGACCGACTCGGACCAGTTCTCCGACCTGAAGGAGGCGCTGGAGAAGCTGCAGCTCAACGACGCCGCGCTGTCCTACGAGCCCGAGAACTCGGCCGCCCTCGGCTTCGGCTTCCGCTGCGGCTTCCTCGGGCTGCTCCACCTGGAGATCGTGCAGGAGCGCCTGGAGCGGGAGTTCGAGCTCGAGCTCATCACCACCGCCCCGACCGTCGAGTACCAGGTCAAGCTGAAACGCGGCGGGGTAATCGATGTCGACAACCCGGCGTTGCTGCCTGACCCGACATTGATCGAAACCATCTCCGAGCCGTTCGTGAAGCTCAGCATCATCGAGCCGTCGGCCTACGTCGGCCCGATGATGGAGCTTTGCCAGGAGCGGCGCGGCCAGTTCAAGCACCTGGAGCACCGGCCCGGTGACCGCGTCGTGCTGGAGTACGAGATCCCGCTCGGCGAGATCATCCACGATTTCTACGACCAGCTGAAGTCCCGCTCCAAGGGCTACGCCTCGATGGACTACGAGATGATCGGCTTCCGCCAGGGGGAGCTGGTGAAGGTCGACATCCTGGTCGCGGGCGAACCGGTGGACGCGCTGTCGGTGATCGCGCACCGCTCCAAGGCCCAGGTCCAGGGCCGCCGGCTGGCCGAGAAGCTGAAGTCGATCATCCCCCGCCAGCTCTACGAGGTCCCGATCCAGGCGGCCATCGGCGGTAAGGTGATCGCCCGCGAGACGATTCCCGCGATGCGCAAGGACGTCCTCGCCAAGTGCTATGGCGGCGACGTGACGCGGAAACGCAAACTTTTGGAGAAGCAGAAGGAAGGCAAGCGGCGGATGAAGCGAGTCGGTTCGGTCGAGATCCCGCAGGAGGCGTTCATGGCGGTGCTGAAGCTTGATTAGGACGTGGCGCGTCGTCGGAGTGCTGGCCGTTGTCGCCACGCTGGCGACTTCGTGCGCGAGCCTGGGGTCCGGCAACGCCACCAAGACGACTGCCGCCGATCTCTACTCGGTTATGCCGAAGCAGGACGATGTCCGAAAGCTGATGGGCGACACTACCTGGTGGTCAAGTCCGCCGTCGTTTGAAGTAGATCCACTCGACGCCGCCACCCGGCCGCCAACCGAGAAGTTCGCGGTCAGCCAACTGATGGTTCACATTGGCACCGACGAATATCTCGCCGCGCGTTACGCCGTGTTCGACAAGACGTCGTCGGCGACGGGTTTCATGAGCGATCTGCAGCTTGTCTACGGCACGCCGGCTGCCACCTCGCCCAAGGTCGGTGACCAGGTTCTCTATTACTCTGCCAATGGATCTGGTGCAGCTCCCTACGCGACCAGGACTTTCGTCCGCGTAGGGCAGATCGCTTTGGCCCTGATATGGGCCAAGAAGGACACTGCAATCACGCTGAATCAGCTCACCAGGAACGCCAAGGCGTTCGCCGACCCGCTACGCAACCTGGGGAAGGCTCATCCGAAGCCAAGCCCAGTTGATCCAACGCTGCTGCCTCCGCCTGACTTCTACATCACCCTGCTGGGGGCTGCCATCCTTCCGACCGATAGCCTTGTTGTGATGGTGAACACAGGTCAGCCGGACCTCGTTCTAAACCAGCTTCACATCCTTGGCATCACAGACTTCACTTATGGCGACTACGCCTTGGACCTCGACACGCACATGGAGGTCCAGACAGCGCTGATCAAGTTTCCAACGCACACCATCGCCGCGCAGGTGGCGGAAGGCCTGGCGATCAACCCTCCAGATTCCGACGGCATCTCGTCGGGCTATCTGAAGAAATCGGGATCGCCAGCTTCTGGCGAGTACCGATACAGTTTTGCGGCAGGTCCTTACGCAGTCCTGATGATCTGCAGGTCCAGCATCGAGGGCGAAGCTGCATCGAGGGAATGCGAGAATCCCATGGACAACATCGCCTTCGGTTGGAAACTGCGTCTAGAGAAAGCCGGCTAGCGGTTCGAGACGCCGGGCCGCTTGGGCGAAGCCGCGAGGAACCACTCCCACTGGCGCGAGAGACCCTCGCGCAGCGACACCCGGGGCTCCCAGCCGAGCTTCTCGCGCGCGACGTTGATCGAAGCGCCGGTGTGGCGGGGATCTCCGGGCGCCGCGGGGAGGTGGTGGCGGCGTGGCTTCAGCCGGCTGATTTCCTCGAGCGTGGCGAGCACGCGGTTGACGGTGACGCGGCTTCCTCCGCCCAGGTTGATCACCTGGCCGACGACATCGGCCGCCGCCGCCTTCACGGTGCCGTCGACCGCGTCGGAGACGAACGTGAACTCGCGCGTCTGCTCGCCGTCGCCGTAGATCTCGATCTCGTCGTCGTCGACCAGCGCCTCCATGAAGCGGCAGAACGCCATGTCCGGGCGCTGGCGCGGCCCGTAGACCGTGAAGTAGCGCAGCGACGTCGCGGGGATGCCGAAGTTGCGCATGTAGACGAAGACGAGGTGCTCGGCCGCGAGCTTGGTCATGCCATAGGGCGAGACCGGGCGAGGCAGCGCCGTCTCCTTGGTCGGGAACATCTCCGCGTCGCCGTAGACGGAGGAGCTGGAGGCGAAGATCAGGCGGTCGACCGGGTTCTCGCGCAGCGCCTCGAGCACGCGCTGCGTGGCGACGATGTTGTCCTGGACGTAGCGGTCGAAGTGGTCGCCCCAGCTCGGGCGCACGCCCGGCTGGCCGGCGAGGTGAAAGACGAGCCTCGCCCCGCGCAGCGCACGCGCGACGTCTCCGTCGACGAGGTCGAGCTCGACCAGCGCGAAGTTCTCGTGCGAGCGGGCGGCCTCGAGGTTCTGCTTCTTGCGCGCCCGCGGGTAGTAGTCGCTGAACGAATCGATGCCGACCACCTGGTGACCGTCCGCGAGCAGGCGCTCGCAGAGGTGCGAGCCGATGAAGCCGGCCGCCCCGGTGACCGCGACCCGGGTCGGTTTCTCGAGCACCCGCAAAGACTACCTATCGTTTCTCGGGTGAGTCGCTTCGACGACTGGCTCGCGACGACGGATCACGGATTCGCCGTGAAGCGGTTCCCCGACGGCACCCGGACCGCGGTCGACGCTGCGCGCGCCGTCGGCTGCGAGCTGGGCCAGATCGTCAAGTCACTGGTCTTCGTCGCCGGCGGCAGGCCGGTCGTCGCCCTGGTCAGCGGGGCCAACCGGCTCGACGAGCGCCGCCTGGGCGAGGTGGCGGGCGAGCCGGTGACCAAGGCCGACGCCGAGACGGCGCGCGCCGCGACCGGCTACTCGATCGGCGGCGTTCCGCCATTTGGCCACGCCACCGAGGTGCCGGTCTTCATGGACCGCGACCTGCTCGGGTTTGGGGTCGTGTGGGCGGCGGCCGGGCGTCCGGACTCGGTGTTCGAGATCGAACCGGACCGATTGCGGGAGCTCAGCCACGCGGTGGTGGCCGACCTCAAGTGAGCAACCTGCGCTCGGATAGTCCGGACTATCGGGCCTCTGAAGGCGTGAAAACGCGGGTTAGTCCGGACTATCAAGCGTTCCGCCACCTCTACGTCCACATCCCCTTCTGCAAGCACAAGTGCGGCTACTGCGACTTCAACGCCTACGCGGGGATGGACCGCCTCATGCCCGACTACATCGACGCCCTGGAGCGCGAGCTCGCCTTCGCCCGCGAGCGCCACCCGTTCCAGCAGCTCGAAACCGTCTACCTGGGCGGAGGCACACCGAGCCTGCTCCCGCCTGGGCTGGCGACCCGCCTTCTCGCGTTCATCCGCGGCGCCTTCAACGTCGCCCCCGACGCCGAGGTCACTCTCGAAGCGAACCCCGCGAGCACCGACGAGGCGAGGGTAGCGG
>JBKPCW010000124.1:0-6106 GCA_046727555.1 Candidatus Dormiibacterota bacterium
GATCAGGCCCATGTTGCCTTCCTGGATCAGGTCGAGGAAGGACATGCCGCGACCGATGTACTTCTTGGCGATCGACACGACGAGGCGCAGGTTCGCCTCGGTCAGGCGCTGCTTCGCCTCGTACGCGCGCTCATAGCGCTCGGTCAGCCGGTAGCGCGCGATGCGGTACTGCTCGAGCGCCTCGGCGCGCACGCGCGGCCGCGTGCCGTTGGTCAGCCGCTTGCGCTCGGCGATCGCGGCGTCGACCAGCATGGGGAGCCGCGAGAGGTCGCCCAGGCCGAGCAGCTCCTCGGCGATGTGCTGCTGCTGGCCCTTCCTCTTGACCGTGCCGAGGCGCTCGATGACCTCGGGCAGCAGCTCATCGACGGAGCGCTGCCGGCCGTCGACCTCCTCGATCACGGTCAGCGCCTTCATGGCGTCGTGCAGGGGCTTGGCCTCGATCGCCTGGGCGAGCTCGACCTCGTCGTTCGCGGTCAGCAGCGAGACGCGGCCGATCTCCTTCAGGTACATCCGCACAGGGTCGTCGAGCGAGACCGAGTCCATCATCTCGATGTCGAGCAGCATCTCGTCGTCGATCTGCTCGACCTCCTCGAAGTCCTTCTCACCGTCGGTGACCTCGACCCCGATCTCCTTGAACGCGGCGAAGATGCGGAAGATCTGGTCGGGCTCGGCGTCGATCTCGGGGAATCCCTGGAGGATGTCGTCGGGGGTGAGGTAGCCCTGGTCCTTGCCCTTGATGATCAGCTGCTCGGCCACGGCCATCAGCTCGTCTTCGAACTTGAGCTCCGGCTTGTCGCCCTTCCCCACCTTGACGGCCTTGACGGCCGGGGGCTTGTTGTTGTTCGCCGGTTTGACCGGGGCCGGTGGGGCCGGCGCGGCCGGCGCCGGGTTGACGACAACGGGCTTGAGGACCACCGCCTTGACCGGCGCCGCCGCCTTCGCGGGCGCGGCCTTGACCGGGACCACCTTGACCGTGGCCTTCACCGCCACCTTGGCGGCGGGCTTCCCCGGAGCTGCTTTCTTGACGGCGCTCTTAGGCGCCGCCTTCATCACCCGAGCGATGTCTACCCTCTCCTTTCCATGTCGCTGATGGCGCGGGCAAGCTCTCTGGCTTCGGCTTCCAACCGGACCACCCTCTCCGAGTCCCGGCCTCGTTCGGCCTCGGATAGCTCGCGGATTATCCCACTGTGCATACCCTTCATGTGCTCCAGTCGGATTCGTTCGGCAAGCTCGACAGCCACCTCGTCATCGACATTCGGCGGCGGCGCCGCCCACGCGCGTCTGATCAGGTCTTGCTCCTCTGAGGGATAACCGGCCAAATCGGCCTCGAGCCCGGCAGGTCCCCCGCGCTCGTAGCTCTCCAGCATACGGACGTAAACGGCGCGGTCGTCCGAATCCAACTCCTCGGCCGTGAGCCTGCTTCGGACCCCGTCGAATGCGATCGGGCGCACGGCCAGCAGCTGGACCAGGTACCCGCTGGCGGTGAGCTTGCGGGCCGGAGGCCGGCGCCCCGCACCGTTCGCCGGAACAGGCCGCGCCGGCTTCGGCTCGGCGTCCTCCAGCAGCATGTGGCGCGAGATCCCGGTGTGCCTCTCGGCGGCCTCGGCGTAGCCCTCGCGGAGGCTGGCGGGGAACTGCCGGATCCACTCCCGCAGCCTCGCCGCCACGAGCTCGACCTGGTTCGGCTTGCTGGGGTTGAGGCCTGCCGCGTCCTCCTCCATCCCCGCCTCGAAGCCGGACGGAGCCTTCGCCACCAGCTCGTCCCACCTGGCGGCGGCGTCCGGGCCGGCGCTGCGCAGGAACTCGTCCGGGTCCTTGGCCCCGGGCACGCTCACCACGCGCGTCCGCATGGCGTGCTGCGCCGCCAGCACCGCGGCCTTGCGGGTGGCCTCGCGCCCCGCGCGGTCGGAGTCGAAGACAAGCAGCAGCTCGTCGCTGAAGCGTTTGAGGAGCCGCACCTGGTCGTCGGTCAGCGCCGTCCCGGAGCTGGCGACCGCATTCGCCACGCCGAACTGGTGCGCGGTGATGACGTCAAACTGGCCCTCCATCAGCGTGGCGTGGCCGCGCCGCGCGATCTCGTCACGGGCGAGGTCGAGCCCGTACACGACCCTTCCTTTTATGTAGGCAGGAGTCTCCGGCGAGTTGATGTACTTGCGGGGCTCGTCCTGACGCACCGCTCGGGCGGTGAAGGCGAGCGTCTGCCCGCGCTCGTCCCGGATCGGGATCACGAGGCGCTCGGCGAAGAAGTCGGTGCCGTCGCGGCGCATCAAGCCCGCCTCCTGGGCGTCGACCAGCGAGCGCTTCTTGGCCCTCAGGTATTCGGCGAAGCCGCGGCCCGCCGGCGCGTAGCCGAGCTGAAACCTCCTGGCCGTCTCCTCCCCCACCCGCCGCGACTCGAGCAGTTTGCGTCCCGGTTCGCCGGCCGGGGTTTTCCACAGGACGTACTCGTAGTACTGGGCGGCCAGCTTGAGCACATCTAGGATCCGCTTGCGGAGGTCGACGCGCTCCTTCTGCTCGGGTGACAGCTTCTTGAGCTCCACGCCGGCGCGCTCGGCGAGGAGCTGCAGGGCGCCGCGCTTGTCCGTCTTCTCGATGAGCTCGACGAAGGTGAAGACGTCGCCCTTGCGCTCGCAGCCGAAGCAGTACCAGGACTGGCGCTGCGGGTTGACGTGGAAGCTCGGGCTGTCCTCCTGGTGGAAGGGGCACAGGCCCCAGTAGTCTCGGTTGCGCTTGGTCAGGCGCACGTGCTCGGAGACGACCTTGACCAGGTCGACCTTCGATTTGACCTCCGCGAAGGCGTCATCGGACGCTTGGGTGGGCACGTCGCTAATTGTGCGACGCGCCCAGGTTAAACGGCGACCTCTTCGGCGGTCTTCACGAGCGGCAGCGACGGCGCCGCCGGCCGCGGCTCCGGCTCGACGCCGATGTCGCCGAGCCCGATCCAGTCGTACAAACGGCGCAGCGGCCGGGGCGCCCACCAGTTGACGTCGCCGAGCAGGCGCATCACCGCGGGCACTACCAGCGACCTCACGATCGTCGCGTCGATGGCGACCGCGATCGCGAGCCCGACGCCGATGGCTTTGATGATCACGACCTCGGCCAGGCCGAAGGCCATGAACACCGTGAACATGATGGCAGCGGCGCCGGTGATGATCCGCCCCGTGCGGTCCAGGCCGCTCGCCACGGCGGCGGTGTTGTCGCCCAGGCGCACGTACTCCTCGTGCATCCGGCTCACCAGCAGCACCTCGTAGTCCATGGAGAGGCCGAAGACGATCGAGAACAGGATCACGGGGATGCTCGGGTCGAGCGACTGGGGCGTGAAGCCGAGCAGGTCGGAGAGGTGGCCCTCCTGGAAGATGAACACCAGGGCGCCGAACGACGCGCCGATGGACAGGAAGTTCAGGATGACCGCCTTCAATGGCAGCACGACCGAGCCGGTCAGCAGGAAGAGCAGGAAGTAGGTCACCAGCACGACCACCGCCACCGCCAGCGGCGCCTGGTCGTAGATGAACTTGATGACGTCGACATCGATCGCCGTCTCGCCCCCCACGAGCAGCTGCGCGCCCGCCGCACCGTGGTCGGCGCGGATCTTCTTGAGGACGGCGCGGGCCGCGTCGGAGCTCGGGTCCACCCCACTGTTCACGTGGATGACCACGATGTGCTTGCCCACCGTGCCGGCCAGGAACTGGCGTCCCTGCGCCGGGATGTTGTTCGGGTCACCGAGGTAGAGCTGCTCGTACTCGTACAGCCCGAGGTTCGGGTCCAGGTTGTAGATCGAGTTCACACCGTTGACGCCAGGCACCTGGGCCAGCCGGCGGGTGAGCGCGTACTGGTCGGCGATCCGGTCGCGCGTCAGCGGTGAGCCGTCGGGGTAGTTGAGGACGACGTTGAAGGTCGTCTCGTTCTGGCCGGGGAAGTCGGCGATGAGCCGGTCGTAGCCCTGCCTCGCCTCGAGGCGCGACGGCAGCATGTCGACGTTGCCGTTGGCCAGGCGGATGTTCAGGAACGGGGTCCCGGCGATGACGAGGAACGTCACCGTCGGCACGAGCACGACGACTGGCCGCCGCATCACCCACTTCGCCAGCGTCGCCCAGAAGCCGCCGGTCGAGCGGTACCGGAAGAGCGGCAGGCGGAGCCGGTTCACGGCGGGGCCGATGATCGCGAGCATCGCCGGCAGGAACGTGAGGCCGTAGATCACCGCCACGGCGACGACGATCGCGCCGGCGGCGCCCATCGACGCCATGAAGGTGCCCTGGAAGAACAACATGGCCGACAGTCCGACGGCGACCGTCAGGCCCGAGAAGGTGATCGCGCGGCCCGCCGTGGCCATCGTCGTCGCGACCGCGTCCTCGCGGCTCTGGCCGCGCGACAGCTCGTCGCGGAAACGGTTGACGATGAAGAGCGAGTAGTCGATCGACACCCCAAGGCCGATGAGGGTGACGATGTTGATCGCGTACTGCGACACGTCGGTGAAGCGGTTCAGCAGGAACGTGCCGCCGATGCCTCCGATGATGGTGAGGATGCCGACGCCGAGCGGCAGGCCCGCGGCGACGAGCGACGCGAAGATCAGGATCAGCAGCAGCAGCGTCACCGGAAGCGTCACGGTCTCGGCGCGCTGCAGGTCCGACTCGAGGGTCGTGTTGAACGCCTTGTTGATCGGCACGAAGCCGGTGCCGGTCACCGAGAGCGTGCTCGACTTGACCTTCGGTCGCAGGTCGTCGTAGATAGGCCACGCCTTCTGGGCGACGGCGTTGACCTCGACGATCACCAACGCCTCGTGGCCGTCCTTGCTGGTGAGGCTCTGCGCCGCGGCCGCGCTCTGGACGTTGTACGGCGTGAGCATGCTGACGATGCGGGAGTCGGACTGGATGGGCGCCAGCGCCTCGGTGACCGCGTCCTTGAACTGCTGGTCGCTCACGGAGAGCGTGTCGCTCTTGAAGATCAGGTCGAAGTTCGACGTGGCGATGGTCGACGACCGGCCCGAGTTGAGCTCGTCGTTCATGAGCTGCGAGGCCTGGAAGGACTCGAGATGGCTGCGCAGCGGGCCGCCGCTCGTGAGCGTGCCGCCCATCGCGGCCAGCGCGATCGAGACCGCCAGCAGCAGGCCGGACCCGACGAGGGTGACCCATCGGTACCGGTAGACGAAACGACCCCACCGCGCGAACACCTTTACTTCTCCTCCGCGAAAACGGCCGAAAGTGACATCGCGTTCAACGCATCCACCGCCTCTTCCGCGTTGAAATCCGGATCGATGAGGTTCTGGACCATGATCCCGAGCACGGCGGCCTCCACCACCGACGCGATCGCGCGCGCCGGCGTCGGGTCCGCCTCGCGCTCGGCCAGCACCTGGCGGGCGATGTCCTCGATGTGGGCTCGGTCCTGGCGGACGAAGTCGAGCACTCCCGCCCCGAGCTCCTTGTCGTGCAGGCCGACCGCTATGAGCTGGATGTAGAGCGCATGGGTGGCCCGGCTGTCCTTGAGCATGCCCTTGAACTTCTCGTACGCCGTCTGCGCGCCCGCGGCTCCCTGCTCTTCGCCGAACTCCATCTCCCGACACACCTCGGCGAGCACTGCGAGGACCAGCTGCTGCTTGGACTTGAAGTGGTAGTGGACCAACCCCTGGGCCACGCCGGCCTGCTCGGCGATCTCCTTGATCGAGGCGTTCTCGTAACCCTGGCGGGAGAGGACCGTGAAAGCGGCATGTAGGATCCTGGAGCGAGTGTCGGTGGCCCTGGTTGAATGATCAGTCAACATTGATTGGGTATTCAACCAAAGCCCGCGGCGGTTGTCAAGGGGTGGGCGAACGAAATCGCCGCTTGTGGCTGGAGGCGCCGAGGAGGACCTGGGTTGGGCGCTAGCCTGTGGAACCCACCTTGGAGGCAATGCCCGTCAGGGCGAAGGTGAAGTTTCTGAAGCCTTCCGTGCAAGCGTTGGGTTCTTCGGTAATAAAGAAGGCCGCGGTCCCATGTCCGCTCGTGTCGGCGTAGGCGCCGGTGCCAGTTCCAATCTCCCAGACGCGCGTCTGATCGCCGACAAAAGACTCCTGGACCTGCACCGTGAAGGTCCCCTCTGCGCCGGTGAAGAGAAACTCTTCGCGGACCGTACG
>JBKPCW010000125.1:0-8750 GCA_046727555.1 Candidatus Dormiibacterota bacterium
CCGTGGGACTCAACGGGATGAGACGTTGGCTACGATATGTTGTGTCCCGGGTGAAGTTATAACCCCGAATGTGGGCACTGTCAAGACCTGATGGCAGAACAGTCGCCTGGCAACCGCCTCCGCTGGCTGCCTTACCTTTACGCCGCCGGCGCGGTCTTCTGGCTGATCGAGCTCACCCAGTTCGCGGCCGTCCTGGCCGCGCCCGTGGGTCGCCAGCAGCTGGAGCAAACGCTCGCCAACGCGGGGTTCGCCGCGAACGCCGGGTCCATGCTCGTGGTCGAGTCGGTGATCGTCGTCTTCGTCGAGCTGTCAGCCGCGGCCCTGCACGCGGCTGCGTTCTACGGCCTGCGGCGATTTCGGGCCTGGGGCTGGGTGACGGCGGTCCTCGTCGCCGGCGCCTGGTCGCTGATCCTGGTCGGCATCCCGATCTTCGTCTTCCTGCTGCGACGCCAGACGCGTGCGGCCTACGGAGTCCATTAGGTCTCAGCGGCCGATGCGGAAGAAGACCACGTCTCCGTCCTTGACGCGATAGTCGCGGCCCTCGACCCGCAGCTTGCCCGCGGCCCGAAGTGCGTCCATCGAGCCGGCCGCGACAAGCTCGTCGACCGACGTGACCTCGGCGCGGATGAAGTGCTTCTCAAAATCGGTGTGGATCTTGGCAGCCGCCACGGGCGCGGGTGCGTCCCGCTCGCAGGGCCAGGCCCGCACCTCCGGCTCGCCGGCCGTGAAGTACGTGATCAGGCCCCCCGCCTCCCAGACCGCGCGGGCGATCCGGCCGAGTCCCGACTCGTCGATGCCATAGCCCGCCCGCATCTCGGTCTGTTCCTCGGGTGAGAGCTCGCCGAGCTCCGCTTCGAGGCGCGCCGACAGCGCGATCGCAGGCGCCCCCTCGGCCGCGGCCAGCCCGGAGACCTTCGCCGCCGCCCCGCCGCCCGACGGCAGGAGCTCCTCGGCCGCGTTGGCCACGTAGACCGCGGGCTTCAGCGTCACCGGGAAGATGCCCAGCAGCAGCGCACGCTGGTCCGGCTCGAGCTGCAGCGTCCGCAGCTGCTGCCCGGAGTCGAGGTGCTGCTTCGCCACCGTGAGGACCTCGGTCTCGGACGCGGCGTCCTTCTTGCCGGCTCGCGCCTCCTTGCCCACCACCTCGAGCCGCTTCTCCACCGAGGCGAGGTCGGCCAGGACGAGATCCAGGGCGAATTCTTCGAGCTCGGCCACCGGGTCCGGTTCCGGACCGAAGCAGCGCGCGACCTTGAGCAGGACGTCCGCCTGGCGCGCGAAGGCGACGCGCTGCGCCCGGCTGCCTGGCGGCGAGTCCTCCACGCGGACCTGGGCGGGCGTCGTCTTGGCCGGGCGCACGGCCGCCGACAGTCGGTCGAGCCGGCCGTCCGGGATGTCGACCATGCCCACGCCGTCCGCGCCGCGGCCGGACGTCAGCGCGTTGACGAGGGTGGTTTTGCCGGCCCCGAGCGGGCCGACGATGGCTACGTTGACGGGCAACTTAGAGCTGCGGCCGGAGGGCCGGCCGAGAGAGTCGGTGCACAGGCGGCCCGGATGCTAGGCGCGGTCGAGCACCGGAGCGAGCGCACACCTCCCGGGGTCCCCGCGCCGTGGTTGCGCGGGGGTGACGAGGAGCGGAGACCGCAACAACGCAGACGGGCTGCATGGGCGCCGAAGATCCGGCTGGCATCTCTGGCTGCAGCTCTTTACTCGACGTCCAGGTCGAAGGCCTTGTGGAGGACGCGCACTCCCCTGTCGACCTGGTCCCGCGCCACCAGGCAGGTGATCCGGATCTCGGAGGTGCTGATCATCTCGATGTTGATTCCGGCCTCGGCAAGCGCCCGAAACATGCGCGCCGCGATGCCGGGCGTGCCGAGCATGCCCGTGCCGACAATCGAGAGCTTGGCGATTCCAGCCGCGGATGACACCCGCGTCGCGCCCACCTCTTTCGCCGAGGCCTTCACGAGCTTCTCCGCCGCCTTGAGGTCGGACTCGGCGACCGAGAACGTCAGGTCGGTGTGACCCGAGCGGCCGATGTTCTGGACGATGACGTCGACCGAGATGCCGGCCGCGCTCAGGGGCTCGAATATGGTGGCGGCCACCCCGGGGCGATCGCGCACGCCGACGACGGTGATCTTGGCGACGTTCGTCTCCTGCGCGATGCCGCGCACACGCTGGCGGTCTTCCATCGGGACGTGGGCGACGATCATCGTACCCATGCCCTGGCGAAAGCTCGAGCGAACGTGGATCGGCACGTTGTACAGCTCGCCGATCTCGACCGCGCGAGGGTGCAGCACGCGGGCGCCGACCGCGGCGAGCTCGAGCATCTCGTCGTACTGGATGTGGCTCAGCTTGCGCGCCGACCTCACCACGCGCGGGTCGGCGGTGAAGATGCCGTCGACATCGGTGTAGATCTCGCACGACTCCGCGCCCAGCGCCGCGGCCAGCGCGACCGCCGTCGTGTCCGAGCCGCCGCGGCCGAGAGTGGTGATCTCGAGCTCCTCGGTCACGCCCTGGAATCCCGCCACCACCGGCACCTGCCGGTTGCGCAGGGCTTCGAGGATGCGGTCGGGCTTGATGTCTCTGATCCGCGCCCGCGAGTGGTGCCCGCTCGTGCGCACCCCTGCCTGCGCGCCCGACAGCGAGACCGCCGGCACGCCCATGCCCTGCAAGCACATCGCGACCAGCGGCGCCGTGATGGTCTCGCCGTTGGCGACCAGCATGTCGAGCTCGCGCGCGGGCGGCTCGGGGTTCACGCTTTCGGCGAGCGAGATCAGGCGGTCGGTGGTGTGGCCCATCGCCGACACGACCGCGACGACCTGCGTGCCCCCTCTCACGGTGTCGGCGATGCGCTTGCTGACGCGGCGGATGCGTGCGGCGGAGCCGACCGAGGTTCCGCCGTACTTCTGCACGATCACAACGTGCGGAACATGCCCTTGTCGGTGATCCGCGTCACCAGGGCGCGGCCGCGCAAAGGATGTGATTCCTCCATCGCGTTAGCGATCTTGTTGGCCTGCGAGGGGGCGCAGAAGGCGAACACGCTCGGGCCGGCGCCGCAGATCGCAGCGCCGTACGCGCCGGCGGCCTCGGCGACGTGGATCACCTCCTCGACCCATGGATAGAGGTGCAGCCGGTGCGGTTGGTGGAGCCGGTCGCGCAGCGCTTCGCCGAGCAGCGAGGCGCGCTTGGAGACGATGGCGCGCACGAGCAGCGCGGTCCGCGAGGCGTTGAAGGTCGCGTCGCCGAGGGGCACCTCGTCCGGGAGGACGGATCGCGCCTTCTCCGTGGGCAGCGGCTGATGGGCGATGAAGAGGGCGATCCCCCAGCCCGGGTTGGGCAGCTTCTCGTCGACCTTCTCCGAGACGATCCGGATCCCACCGGCCGCCGACGCGGCGACGTTGTCGTAGTGGCCCTCGTCGGCGCCCGCGTCGACGACGTGGCTCTTCACATCCCAGGGACTCATCAGCGCGGAGGCGGCAAGGCGGGCCGCGGCGCTGCTGCCGAGGCCGACGCCCAGGGGGATCTCGCTGCGGACGCGACCTTTCATGTTCAGCCGGGTGAATGGGTTTTCGTGGGCGTAGAGGTAGTCGGCGCCCTCGCCTTCGTAGTCCCAGGAAGGCCTGCCGGCCTCGGCGGCCTCGACCTCGAGCCAGAGGTCGATCGCCATGGCCATGCAGTCGAAGCCCGGGCCGATGTTGGCGATCGAGGCGGGGACTTTGATTCTCATCGCTGATTTACAGCTTCAAGACCTTAGCGAGTGTGCGGGCGTCTCCGTCCAGCTCGATGGGCGGTTCGACGTTTTTCAGCGCCGCGTCGGGGTCTTTCAGTCCCGAACCCGTGAGGACGACGACCGTGACGGCGTCCCTGTCGACCTTGCCGTCGCGCACCAGCCTGAGCAGCAAGGCCAGGGGCGCGGCCGACGCCGGCTCGGCGAACAACCCCTCGCTGCCGGCAAGCCGGATCTGCGCGCCGAGGATCTCGGTGTCGGTGACGGCGGCGATCAGGCCGCCCGACTCGTCGCGCGCGGAGGTGGCGCCCTCCCATGAAGCGGGGTTGCCGATCCGGATGGCAGAAGCGACGGTCTTCGGGTTGGCGACGGGCGCACCGGTGACGATCGGCGCCGCACCCTCGGCCTGAGCGCCGACCATCCGCGGCAGCCGCGTCGCGCGGCCCGCCGCGTGGTACTCGCGGAAGCCCTTCCAGTAGGCGGTGATGTTGCCGGCGTTGCCGACGGGCAGGACGAGGTAGTCGGGCGCGTCGCCCAGCTCGTCGACGATCTCGAAGGCCGCCGTCTTCTGGCCGGCGATGCGGTGCGGGTTGACCGAGTTCATCAGCGCGACCGGGTAGCGGCTCGTCACGTCGCGGACCGTGTCCAGCGCGTGGTCGAAATTGCCCTTCAAGGCGACGACCTTGGCGCCGTACATGAGCGCCTGCGACAGCTTGTTCAGGGCGATCTCGCCCGAGGGCACGACGACGATCGCCCGGGCGCCGGTCTGCGCCGCGTAAGCGGCCATCGACGCAGAGGTGTTGCCGGTGGAGGCGCACATGAAGACCCGGCTGCCAGACTCCAGCGCCTTGGCCACGGCGACGACCATGCCCCGGTCCTTGAACGACCCCGTCGGGTTGAGACCCTCGTACTTGAAGTAGAGGTGCTTGAGCCCGAGCGCGCGGCCGATGTTCCGGCTCGGGATCAGCGGCGTCGAGCCCTCGCTCAGGTCAACTTCTGGCGTCGCCGCGCTGATGGGCAGGTGCTCGCGGTACCGCGCGATGACGCCCACCGGATGATTTAGAAGACGCGCAGGAATGAGGACACCGAGCGCACCGGCTCGAGGGCGGCCATCTTTTCCCGCGCGCGCTGGAGACTTGCGTCCAGCGACGGGTGCGTCGTCACCACCAGCTCGGCGGTCTGGTCGTGAGAGAACGCGTCCTTCTGGATGAAGCTCGAGATGCTCACGCCCTCCTCGGCAAACACCTGGCCGATGGCCGCGACGACGCCGGCTCGGTCGTCGACGCGGATCCGGTAATAGGCGCGCGTCTTCACCTCCCCGATCGGCACCACGCCGATGCGGTCGTCGAAGCTGAACGAGGGCCGGCTCTGGACGCCTCGGCGGATCGACCGGGCCAGGTCGATGAGGTCGCCGACGACCGCCGAAGCCGTCGGCCGGCCGCCCGCGCCCTGGCCCACGAGGAGCACCTGGCCGACCAGGTCGCCCTCGACGAAGACCGCGTTCTCTGCCCCCTCCACCCGCGCGAGCGGGTGGTCGAGGGGCACCATCGCCGGATGCACGCGCGCTTCGACGCGGCCTGTGTGTCGCTGGGTGTGGGCGACGAGCTTGATCGCGTAGCCGAGCTCGCGCGCGTAGCGGAAGTCGACGGGCTCGACGCCGCCGATGCCCTCGCGATAGATCTCGGTGGGCCGGACCTTGATCTCGTAGGCGATGGAGGCGAGGATCGCCAGCTTGTAGGTGGCGTCGAACCCGCCCGCGTCGTCGCTGGGGTCGGCCTCGGCGTAGCCGGCGTCCTGCGCCTCGCGCAGGGCGTCGGCCATCGTCAGGCCAACCGAGGCCATGCGGCCCAGGACATAGTTGGTCGTGCCGTTGATGACCGCGGACACCCGCTCGATGCGGTTCGCCTGCAGGTCGACTCGAAACGTGCTGATCAGCGGGATGCCGCCGCCGACCGCGGCCTCGAAGTAGACATCCACGTTCTTTTCCGCGGCGAGGTCGAGCAGCTCGGGCCCGTGCCTGGCCATGACCACTTTGTTGGCGGTGATCACGTGCTTTCCGGCCTGGATGGCGCGTTCGAGGTAGGAGCGCATCGGCTCGTCGCCGCCGGCGACCTCGATCAGGACCTCGATCGAGGGGTCGTCCAGAAGCGCCGCAGGGTCGGCGGTGAGCAGCTCGGACGGAATCTCCACCGGGCGCCGTTTGCTGACGTCGCGGACCAGCACCTTCTTCAGACAGAGCTCGACGCCGGCGCGCCGGGACAGTTGAGGGCCCCACGAAAGCATCCGGTCCGCGACCTGGGAACCGACGGTGCCGAGGCCGATCAGGCCAACGCTTAAAGGTCTGCTCATCTAAGGCCGCTATTCTCCCGTTTCGTGACGGTGATCCTGCGCGAGAGCGACGTCCAGGACCTGATCGAGATGGACGACGTCATCGCGGCGGTCGAGAACGCCATGCGCGAGCTGGGCGAGGGCGAGGCGCAGAACGAGCCCCGGCGGCGGGCCTTCGCCCCGGGCGGACTGTTGAACGTGATGTTCGCCTCCTACCCCGGCGGCAGGTGCACCGGCCTCAAGGCATACACCGTCAGCAACGGCCGCGTGCGCTTCATGGTCGCCCTCTTCACGCTCGACGGCGCGCTCGACGCGCTGGTCGAGTCGGACTTCATGGGCGCGTACCGGACCGGCGCCGCGACCGCGGTCGCGGCCAGGATGCTTGGCGCGGCGCGGCCGTCGACGATCGCCCTGATCGGCACCGGCTGGCAGGCCGCGACCCAGGCTCTGGCGTTGTCACGTGTGGTCGAGGTCGAGGAGATGCGCGTCTTCAGCCGCAACGCCGAGAGGCGGGCGATGTTCGCGGAGGAGCAGGCCGAGCAGCTTGGGATCAAGACGGTCGACGCGCCCACCGCCGAGGCGGCCGTGCGCGGCGCCGACGTGGTGGTCACGTGCACGACCAGCCACCTGCCGGTGATCCACGGCGACTGGGTCGAGCCGCACACATTGATCGCCGCCGTCGGCTCTAACTTCCGCAACCGTGCCGAGCTCCCGGCGGAGCTGGTCGAGCGCGCACAGACGGTCGTGGTCGACCAACTGGCCACCGCGGAGCTCGAGAGCGGCGACCTGATCCAGGCGGCGGAGGCGGGGAAGTTCGACTGGCGGCAGGCCATAGAGCTCGGCGCCGTCGTCGCCGGGCGCTGGGAGCGGCCCGACCGGCCCGGCATCACCCTTTTCGAGTCCCATGGCCTGGCCCTGTGGGACGTCGCGGCCGCCTCGGTGGTCGTACAGGCGGCGCGCCAACGCGGCGCCTACGAGGAGATCGAGTTCCTGGCCTAGCGGCCTAGTGGTGGAAGCTCGAGGGCTGCGGCGCCAGGGCGCCGACCTGCAGCCAGGAGCCGACCAGGAAAGCGGTGACGAGAATGACCACAAGCGCGGCGCTCGCGACGGGGTAAAGCACCCACGGCGACGGCCCGGCGGCGGCAAGACGGATCATCATGTCCGACCAGTCCGGGCCACGCCGGGGTTTCCAGGTTTCGACCTCTGCCCGGATCATCCGGCTGACATCTGCTTCGGAGGGTGTGTTGAGCCCTCCCCGAGTGGCTTTATCTTCCACGTAGGGCACCTTCACTACTCGAACGCTCGGTCCCGCCTTGGTGATCGCTGGTCCCCATGTTCCTGCGCATGATGGCCACCGCCTTGGCGATCCTGGAGGCCACGGTTCCCGCCGGCACGCCGAGCACGTCCGCGATCTCCTCCCTGGTCAGCCCTTCGTAGTAATGAAGGACGACGGCCGCCCGCAGCTTCGGGCTGAGCACGGCGAGCGCTTTCTCGACCACGTCGCGCGCCTCCGCCCGGTCGTAGTCACGGCGGTCCGGCGCGACGTAAAGCCGCGCTGGCAGAAAGCGGGCCAGCTTCTGGCGGCGCAGGTGGGAGATGGCGAGGTTGACCCCGATCCTGCGCAGCCACGCTCCGGGCGGGGCGGTCGGCTGGTAGCGGGTGCGCGCCCGGTAGGCGCGGACGAACGTCTCCTGGGTCAGGTCCTCGGCCGCGGCCGAGTCGAGGACCACAGCGCGGACAGCGCGATAGACCGAGGCGTACTCCTGGTCGTACAGCTGCCGGAACTGCGTCTTGGGATCGAGCTGTGCGGCCTCAGTCACGGCGGATAGTTTGACGGGAGGGGACAATCGTTCGGCCACGGATCGATCAGTTCGCCTTCTGGTCGCCCGCCAACCGTCGCTTTCCGATCGGCCACCTTCTCGTCGACCTCCATGGAGTGCTCTCGAGCCTGCTCGTGCTCGCGGGCTTCCGCGACCAGGGCGTGGGCACGAGGCTCATCGCGGAAGGCGAGCGGTTATTGCGCACGCAGGGGCTCGAGAGATCGAGGCTGATGGTGGAAAACAGCGTGAAACTCTCCGCGAATCACCCGGCGGACGCGGTGAGGTCCTTGTCCTCCATTTCCCACGCATGGTCCATCGCATGGAATGCGCTGTGACGAATGAGAAAGGGCAGGTTCCATGAACGCATCCGTTGGCCCTCGCCGACGTTGTAGGCACGCATGGCGGCGACATACGTCTCCCGGTAATCACGCAGGCTCTTCGGCGCGAGCGCACCGCCCTCTGGGACCCGCAACCCGACTCGCCTCGCGAAATCCTCGCTCTCGGTGCGGATGGTGTGGCGGACGATCTGGTCGCGGTCGCGCCCACCGCCGCGAGGTCCTTTGCGCATCTCAGCGGACACCCGCGCCGCCACCGCATCGAAGAACCCCCAGCATGCGCGCAGCAGAGCGATTTTGCGGTCGATCTCGGCGTCGTCCATCGGTTCCTGCTCGAGGGCCGATGGAGAGAAGGAGATCCCCCAGAAGTCGGTCGAGCCGGTGCCGACCCGCTCCTCGACGACGTTGAGCCGGCCGGCCGCCTCGAACTCGTCGGCCATCCGGGCCGCGACTGCGACCGGCCGGTACCGCTCGCGATACGACTCGAGCAGCTCGAGCGCCAGCTCGGAGGTCTTCGCCCCCCGGCTCCAACCCGGCCAGTCG
>JBKPCW010000126.1:0-7481 GCA_046727555.1 Candidatus Dormiibacterota bacterium
CGTGGGGAACGCCACCCCGGGGCCTGACATCATCATCGCCAGCGACATGCCGTCGTCGGCCTTTCAGTCGGACGACGTACGTACGCTCGAGCAGGCCATCGGCTTCGCTATCCGCCAGCAGCCCACCATCGAGGGCTACAAGCTGGGGTACTGGCCCCTGGACGACGCGCTGGGGGCGGAACAGAGCCAGTTGAGGGGCCGCGAAAACGTGAGGCGGATGATCGCAGATCGTCGCGTGTTGGGCATGGTGGGTCCACACTCGTCCTTCATCGGTAAGGCGGAGATGCCGGAGGCCAACCTGGCGCACCTGGCCATGGTCAGTCCTTCGACGACCACGTATTGCCTCACGCTGCCCGATCCGACATGCACGCAAACGAACCCGGCCTCGCTGCGACCAACTGGAGAGATCAACTACTTTCGGATCTCCCCACCCGATCCGCTGCAAGGCAGGGCCATGGCGCGCTTTGCGGGGACGCGTCTGAATGTCCGGCGTGTTGCTCTCTTCAACGAGTTCGACGACGGGCCGATTTACGTCAAGGAGTTCTCCGACGAGCTGGCGAAATTCGGGGGCCACATCGTCTTGCAACAGGACCTTGCCTTTGGAACATCAGATTTTTCTGAGTTTCTGAAGGCAGCTCAGGCCCGCCACGTGGATGCGGTGGCCGGGATAGGCTCCGGAGATCGCAATGCCTGCCTCGTGGCGCCCCAGATGAGCAAGTTGCTGCCTGGCGCGTTCTTGCTTGGCATCGATGGCATGGCGCTCGATGACCATTGCATCAAGGATGCCGGGCCAACTCCGCCAACGTTCTATGCGACTTACCCTGACGTCAACCCCACGACGAGCTCCGATCCTCTGGTCAAGCAGCGCGTGGGCGCATATCGGGCGGCGTATCCCAAGGATTCCGACATCACGTCTTACACGTTCGCCGCCTACGACTGCGCCCGAATCCTGATCGACGCGATCGCCCGCGCAATCAAAGCGAACGGCGGGAAGATCCCAAGCCGGCCTCAGGTTGTGACCGCGCTCAAGCAAACAAAGGATTTCGTCGGTGTTACCGGAACGTTTTCGTTCGACCAGAACGGCGATGCTGTGGTGCCGTTGATGTCGATGTTTGAACTTCAGAACGGTCGCTGGGTGAACAAGCCCCTTTAATCGATCGCGCGTGTCCTGACGCTGATCGCCATCGAGCTCCCCGCCGAGCCCACGTAGACCCCGCGCGTGGGCGCGGCGTCGGTGTAATCGCGCCCCACCGCGAGCCGCACGTGGTGCGGCGTGGTGCGCACCGGGTGCGTGGCATCGAACCCGATCCAACCCTTGCCCGCCACCCAGGCCTCCACCCAGGCATGCGACGCCGCCGTCGCCTTGTCGCCCCACTTCGGGAGGTGGATGTAGCCGCTGACGTAGCGCGCGGGCACGCCCATGGCGCGCGCGACCGCGATGAAGAGGTGGGCGAAGTCCTGGCAGACACCGGCCTTCAGCGTCAGCACGTCGTCAACGGCGCTGTACACGTTCGTCACCGTCGTGTCGTAGGTGAACTCGCGGCTGATGGTCAGCGTCAATTCGTCGAGAGCGGCTTCCACGGCCGCAGGCGAGGTGGGATCGCCGATGGCGTGGCGTTTCGCCAGCTCGCGCACCCCCTCGACGTCCTTCACTGGCGAGCGAAAGCGGAGAAAGTCCGCCACCAGCTCTTCGCCGGGATTGTCGTCGCGCGGCAGCCCGGTCTCCACCGTGGAGCGGCTCACCACGCTCAGCCCCGAGTGCGGACGCACCAGGTTGAAGTAGTGGACGTGGTTGCCGTACCCGTCAACGTAGGTCCGGGGCTTGACGCCGTGGCTGAGCTCCAGCCTGAAGTCAACGCACCTCTGGCCGTTGCCGTCCATCGGCCGCAGGCGCACCTCCATCACCGTCTCCGCGATGGGGCCGGTGTAGCGGTAGCGGTTGGTGTGCACGATCTCGAATTTCATCGCTGTTGCTGCTGCTGGGGCATGCCGCGGCCCTGGTCGCCGGCGACGGCCGCCGGCACATTGGTGGGGTGGAAGTAGGTCTCGCGCAACGCGATCTCGAGACCCCGCCACAGCGTCCGGCACTCGTCGAGGAAATCGCGCGGCCTGGAGAGGATCGACGGCACGTCCGCGCCCTGGTAGGTGCCGTTGAGCCGGACCAACAGCCGCAGTGGCTTCGACCGCCGCGCCTTGCCCTCGATCCTGGCCACCGACTCGAGGGCCGTGGCCGCGGCGAAGCGCGCCGACCGGGGCAGGGCGGCATCGAGCAAGAGGCACTCGACGACGCGGTCCGCCGCGACCCCGCCGCCGTACTTGGCCTGGTAGGACTCGAACGCGAAGCACGATTTGAGCACCGCCGTCCACTCGAGCGCGTCCTCGGGTGTGTCCGCCAGGTCGGCCGCCTTGTGCGTGACGACGACGGTCACGTTGGCCGCGCGCTCGACGAACTTGCCCAGGCGCACGAAGTCGCGCGCCTCCTCGTGGAACATCGTGTCCTCGAGCAAACCGTCGACGAGGCGGACGGACATCTGCACGTCCATGAGGTAGCGGTACAGGTCTCGCTGCCACCTGGCCTCCTGCGCCCGCCAGTGGAGCGCGTTGACCTGCTCGTACAGCTCGGTCGGCAGCGACGGCCGGACGGCCTGCGCCGCGGAGCGCGCGGCGGCGATGCTCGAGCGCACGGACGGTCCGAGGGTCCCGGCGATCACGACCTCGACCGCCTCCTCGCGCCGCCCCGTGTCGCCGTTGCGCCATCCCGCCAGGTCCATGAACCGGCGCCAGAACTCCGGTCCCGGCTCGTCGGCCCGGTCGAGAGAAAGGGCGACGTGGACGCCCAGGATCCGCGCCAGGTGGTCGGCGCGCTCGAGATGGCGGCCGAGCAACGCAAGCGAGGTGGCCGCGCTACTCAGCATCGTCGGCGATCACCCACGTGTCCCGGCTGCCGCCGCCCTGCGAGCTGTTGACCACCAGCGAGCCGGCCTTCAGCGCCACCCGCGTCAGGCCGCCGGGCGTGACGTAGACGTCGGGGCCGGTGAGCACGAACGGGCGCAGGTCCTGATGGCCGGGCCGAAAGCCGGCGCCGTCCAGGATCGGCTGCACCGACAGCGCCACGACCGGCTGGGCGACGAAGGCGCGCGGCCGCTCGAGGATGCGGCGCCGGAACTCCTCCCGCTCCTGGGCGGTCGAGGCCGGGCCGATCAGCATGCCGTAGCCGCCCGACGCGTCGGTCGTCTTGACCACGAGGGAGTCGAGGTGGCGCAGGACGTGGTCGCGCTGCTCGTCGATGGCGCACAGATAGGTCTCGACGTTGGGCAGGATCGGGTCCTCGCCAAGGTAGTAGCGGATCATCTGCGGCACGAAAGCGTAGACGGCCTTGTCGTCGGCCACCCCGTTGCCGAGCCCGTTGGCGATGGCCACATTGCCGGCGCGGTAGGCGTTGACCAGGCCGGCCACTCCGACCAGCGACTCCTGCCGGCCGAAGATCGGGTCCAGCCACTCGTCGTCGATGCGGCGGTAGATGACGTGGACCGGGTGCAGGCCACGCGTCGTGCGCATAAACACCCTGTCCTGGTCGACGACGAGGTCCGAGCCCTCCACCAGCTCGACGCCCATCTGCTTGGCCAGGTAGAGGTGCTCGTAGTAAGCGGAGTTGTTGATGCCTGGCGTCAGGAGTACGACCGTCGGGTCGTCGACCCCGGCCGGCGCGAGCCAGCGCAGGTGGCGGAGCAGCTCGTGGACGTAACCCTCGACCGGCCGGACCGGGTAGCCGGCAAACAGGTCGGGCAGGACACGCTTCATCACGTAGCGGTTGGCCTGGACGTAGGAGGCGCCTGACGGGGTGCGCAGGTTGTCCTCGAGGACGAAGAACTCGCCCTTCTCGTCGCGTACGAGGTCGATGCCTGCGATGTGGCAGTGGATGCCGTGCGGCACGGCCAGGCCCTCGATCTCGCGCATGTAAAGGGAGCTGCTGAGCACGATGTCGGGCGGAACCGCCCGGTCCTTCAGGATCCGCTTGCCGCTGTACACGTCGTCCAGGAACAGGTTGAGCGCCCGCATCCGCTGCTTCAGGCCCGCCTCGAGGCGCCGCCAGGTGTGGGCCTCGATCAAGCGCGGGATGACGTCGAAGGGGAAGACTTTCTCGGTGCCCTGGGCGTCGGGGTAGACGGCGAACGTGATGCCGTGGTTCCGGAACATGTCCATGGCCAGGCTCCAGCGCCGGCCGAGCTCGGCGGCGCCGAGCCGGTTCAGCTCCTCGTAGAGTCGACGGTAGGCCGGTCTCGGCTTCCCCGGCCCCGCAAGCATCTCGTCGTAAAAGCCGTTGGTCTTGTAGTTGACATCTAGATTGGCCAAAGCCACCGCTATAGTTTCTGCGCCATCCCGCACGCTGAGAAGACGATCAACCTACGGGTCGGCTGCGAGTTCAAATACGACGTGAGCGCCCCGACGGTCGCCACGATCCAGGTCCGCCCGCGCTCTGATGCCCGCCACCAGCTCGTCACCGAGACCTGGCAGACCAACCCGCCGGTGCCCATCGACGAGTACAGCGACTATTACGGGAACCCGGTCAAGCGCATGGTCATGCCCGCGGGCGACCTGGCCCTCCGCTACGACGCCGTCGTCTCGGTGCCGGACTCGCCCGACCTCGACGCCTCGGCCGCCCCGCAGCTGTCGGTGGACGACATCCCCGGCGAGCTCCTCCATTTCACGCTGCCGAGCCGCTACTGCCTGTCCGACCAGCTCATGGGCATGGCGTGGGAGCTCTTCGGCCAGACCGAGCCGAGCGGGATGCGGGTGCAGGCGGTCTGCGACTGGGTCCACGACAACATCAAGTTCCAGTACGGCACCAGCAGCCCCATGACCACCGCGGCCGACGTCCTCGAGCAGCGCATAGGCGTGTGCCGTGATTTCGCCCACCTGGCGATCACGTTCTGCCGCGCCCTCAACATCCCCGCGCGCTACGTCTTCGGCTACCTGCCCGACCTCTACGTCGAGCCGTCGGACACGCCCATGGACTTCGCCGCCTGGATGGAGGTGTACCTCGGCGACCGCTGGTGGACCTTCGACCCGCGCAACAACGCGCGCAGGGTCGGGCGTGTGCTGATCGGCCGAGGCCGGGACGCGCTCGATGTGGCCATGCTGACGACCTTCGGCCAGGCGGCCTTCCGATCCATGACCGTCTGGGCGGACAAGGTGGCGTGATGGCCGAGCTGAGCGCCGCCCGCCGCGCCTCGTACCTGGTCCGGCAGACGTTCCGGTACGAGTACCCGCAGCCGATCCACGACCTCAGTCACCGGCTCGTGGTCATCCCGCCCGAGCGCTTCGGCGACCAGCGCCGCCTCTGGCACGACGTCTCTGTTGGCCTCGAGGGGGCGCGGCTCGAGAACCGGAGCGACCGGTTCGGGAACGTGGTCGTGGAAGTGTTCGCGCCGCGCGTGCCGGCCGCGATCGAGTTCGTCGCCGAGGTCTCGGTCGAGCGCCGCGCCGACGAGCCCAACCGCCTGCCCGACGGCTGGCTCGCCGACGGTTACCTCCTCGAGCCCTCGCGCCTGACCGAACCGGACGACGCGATCATGTGCGCCGCAGACGACCTCGGCGCGGCCGTCGCGTGGGGCCTTCCGCTCGCCGACCGGATCAACGACTGGGTCTACCAGTCGATGACCTACCGCCACGGCGTCACCGGCGTCCGCACCACGGCAGCCGAGGCGCTGGCCCTCGGCGCCGGCGTGTGCCAGGACTACGCGCACGTGATGCTCGCCCTCTGCCGGGCGTGCGGCCTGCCGTCGCGATACGTCTCCGGCCACCTCCTCGGCCAGGGAGGGACCCATGCCTGGGTCGAGGTCGTCCTGCCGACCCGCGACGGCACCGGCGACGCCATCGCTCACGCCTTCGACCCGACGCACGCGAGCCGGGGCGGGCTGGGGTACGTCACAGTGGCCATTGGCGCCGACTACTCGGACGTGGCGCCGACCTCCGGCACGTTCTCGGGTCTGGGTGGAAGGCTGACGGCGAGCAAGCGCGTGACGCTCACCGAGGTCGAGTAGAGCCCTTCTTATCGAATTCACATCCGGCGGTCTATAAATCCACCGGATGAGCGGCTCCCGCATCCTCGCGGTCGAAGACGACACCGCCCTGGCGGCGACGCTCGAGCGGGTGCTGATCGCCGAGGGCTATGACGTCGAGGTCGCGCTCGACGGCAACGAGGCACTCCGTCGCGCCCAGAGGCGGCCCTTCGACCTGGTCGTCCTCGACATCATGCTGCCGGGACTGGACGGCATCGCGGTCTGCAAGCGCCTGCGCGCCGGCGGCACGACGCCGATTCTGCTCCTGACCGCGCTGGGTGGGACCGAGGAGCGCGTACGCGGCCTCGACTCGGGCGCCGACGACTACCTGGTCAAGCCGTTTGCCTACGAGGAGCTGCTGGCGCGGGTCCGGGCGCTGCTGCGCCGCGCCGCGCCCGCCGAACACCTGAGGTTCGGCGACATCCGCCTCGAGCCCACGAGCCGCGAGGCCTGGCGGGCCGACCGGCCGCTCGACCTCACCGCGACGGAGTTCGAGCTCCTGGAGCACTTCATTCGCCACCCCCGCCAGGTGCTGTCGCGCGAGCAGCTCATCGACGCGGTGTGGAAAGGTGAGACGGAAACCGACAACGTGGTCGCCGTCTACGTGGGTTACCTGCGCCAGAAGCTCGGCGAGCCGCGGCTCCTGCATACCGTCCGCGGCGCGGGCTACTCGCTGCACGAATAGATGTCGCTGCGCTGGAGGCTCGCGCTGTTCGGCGCAGGCGTCGTTGCCCTTGCCCTCGTGGTGTTCGGCGCGCTGCTCTACGCGCTGCTCTCGCGGAGCGTGGCGACGAACCAGGACGACGCCCTCCGCTCGCGCGCCCAGCAGGCGGTCACATCGCTGAACGCGTCGGGAAGGCCGGCGCCCGCGAACCCGGTGGCGCCCGCCGACCTGCGGACGAGCACCGACGTCTTCGTCGAGGTCTTCGACCAGGGCTGGTCGCTGGTCTACACGACCGCGCAGCCGGCCATATCGCCCGCCAGGCGCTCGGGCTACTCCACCCAGGGCGGCTTCCGCCTGTACGCGGTCCCGTTCGCGCAGGGCTACGTCGTCAGCGGCCAGTCCACGCGCGTGCCGCAGTCGAGCCTGTCCGGCATCCTCGTGTTCCTGATCGTGTCCGCGGTGCCGGCGCTGATCGCCGCCCTCATCGCGTCCTGGCTCGTCGCGGGCCGAGCGCTGGCGCCGCTCAAGTCGGTGGCCGTGGCGGCTGAGGAGATCGGCCGGACACGCGACTTCACCCGTCGCCTGCCCGCCTCCCGCAGCCGGGACGAGGTGGCAACGCTCGCGGCGAGCTTCAACGGCATGCTCACCCGCCTGCAGGACGCTTTCGAGGCGCAGCGCCGCTTCGTCTCGGATGCCTCGCACGAGCTGCGCACCCCGCTCACCACGATCCAGGGCAATGCCGGCCTCCTCGCGTC
>JBKPCW010000127.1:0-6775 GCA_046727555.1 Candidatus Dormiibacterota bacterium
CCGGATCGAGGACCAGCTCTCGGAGAACCTGCTCCGGGGCAAGATCGCGCGCGGCGACACGGTGCAGATCGACGTCGAAGGCGAGGAGAACCTCAAGTTCACGCCGGTGAAGCACTCCAAGCCCAAGGAGCCCGCGGCGGCGGCCCCGGCCGCACCGGCGGCGCCGGCGGGACCCGCGAAGACCTAGCTAGCCGCTGAGCAAGTCCCGAAGCCGCTGAGAGAGCCGGGCCGGCGTCGTCTGGCTCTTGATCATGTGGTCGAGCGCGCCGAGCCTGATCCCCCGCTCGACCAGCTCCTTTTCGTTCCAGTTCGACAGGATCACGACCGGGATGTCGCGCGTGGCGGCGTCGCCGCGCAGCTCCTCCAGGACGGCCAGGCCGTCCATCTTCGGGAGCCTGATGTCCAGAAAGATGATGTCGGGGTGCGAGCTCCTGGCTTTCTCGAGGGCACTGAGACCGTCGCCCGCGATGTCGACCGCGTACCCGTCCAGCTCCAGCTTGAGCCGGTACATCTGGGCGACCGAGGCGTCGTCCTCGACGAAAAGGACCCTTACCTCATCCGGGTCTGCGCTTGCCCGTTGATTCACTGCTCATCCCTTCCTTCGTGCAACGCTTAGCGGTCGAAAAATGAACGTATCGGTTCCCCTGCGCCTCCGGCCGCTCGAGATCGGCGACCTGCTGGACGAGACGTTCCGCCTCTACCGCCGGCACTTCTTTTTGTTTGCCGGAATCTCGGTCCTCCTCGCCATCCCGACGGCTGCCCTTTACGGCCTCGCCCTCGGGATTCTCACCGGCGCCGCCGCGGAGACGGCCACGGCGGACACGAGCACCGCATTCGCTTTCCTCGCCGGCATCGGCGCGGCGCTGCTTATCAACCTCATCGTCCTGCCGTTCACGAGCAGCGCCGTCACATACGCCGCATGCGAGTCGGCGGTGGGCCGTCCGGTGACGGCCGTCGGCGTGTTCTCTGGAGTGGCGCGGCGGTACTTTCCGCTGCTGGCCTACTGGCTGCTCTTCAACACCGTCACCGCGTCGATCGCCGTCGTGTTGTGCGTCGCGCCTTTCATCCTCTGGATCTGGCTTTACGTCATGTGGGTCGCCGCCACGCCGGCGATGTTCGTCGAGAACATCGGCCTCGGCGCCGCCGTCTCGCGGAGCCGGTACCTCGTCCAGGGCAGGTGGTGGCGGACGTTCCTGATCCTCTTCTTGATGGGCGTGGTCACGTACTTCGCGCGCATCGGGCTGGAAGCGTTTCTGAACCTGCTCAGCAGCCTGCTCGAGATCGTCATCAACCGCTTTCTCGTCGCGGCCATCGCCCAGGGCGCGGCGATCCTGGTCGGCGCCCTGGTGACCCCGGTCTCGCAGATAGTCATCGTGCTCATCTACTTCGACCTGCGGGTGCGCCGGGAGGCCCTCGACCTGTTCCAGGTCGCCTACCAGCTGGCCGCCCCGTCGACCACGGCGTGATCCGCGCAGTCGCGGGGGCTCTGATCGCCGGCGGGTTGATCATTGTGCTGGCCATTCCCGCGGCTGCCGAGCCCGCGCCGCCGCCCGGTTACCTCGACTCCGTGCAGCGCGCATACGCCCTCATCGAGAACGCGAGCGGGTCGAACGCGACGCCCGCGGAGCTTGCCTATCGCGCCATGCTCGAAGGCACCGAGAGCACGCAGCCCGAGATCCTTTCCGACCTCCGGGCGCGCCCGCCCCTGTACGCCGACGCGCGCGACCGCCTGCGCGCGCTCATGGTGGCCCTGCAGCAACCGGTGGACACGCAGAATCCCGACGTGGCGCAGCAGCGGCTGCGCGACGTCATGTCGATGAAGCGCTACGACGCCCTGCACCGCCCGCCGTCGATCTTCGACCGCATCGGGCAGTGGATCCGGGACCGGATCGACGATTTCTTCCAGCTTCTGTTCGGCCGTCGCGGCGGTGCGCAGCCGCCCGACTGGTGGCTGTACCTGATCGGCATCGGCGTGGTGGCCGCGGTCGTCTTCGTCGTGTTTCGCGCGGCGCGCGGCCGGTTCACGCAGTCCATCGCCGCCGAGGCGCAGGGACCAAGACCGGCCTCGGACTACTTCGCGGAGGCGGACGCGCTCGCGGCGCGCGGCGACCGCGTGGGCGCCATCCGCGCGCTGTGCGCCGGCGTCGCCGCCACGCTGGAGGGCGAGCGTTCGTGGGAGGGCAGCCCGCTGACAGTGCGCGAGATCTTCTCGCGGGCGCCCGACTTCGCGAGCCTGCGCCAGCTGCTCCTGCCGTTCGAGGCCGCGGTCTACGGAGGACGGGATGTCGATGTCCCCACGTATGAGAGGGCGGCGCAGGTCGCCGCGCCTTACCGCCGGACCACAGCGCAGGCGGCGGCGTGAAAGGCGCGCGGGGCTGGATCATCGCCGGCGCGGCTGCCTTGCTCGTCGCGTTCGCCGCATACGTGCTGCAGCCACGCAACGACTCGCCGGAGCACAGCTCGAACAGCGACGCCGCGAACGGAGCGTCGGCGGCGCTGCTCTTTGCGGAGGCGATGGGGCACCCGACCGATCAGATGACCGGTGGATTCGAACCACCCGCGTCGTTCTCCACGATGTTCGTCTTCTCGCCCACCAGCCCATACACGTCCGACGAGGCCGACCGCGTGCTCGAATGGGTGCGGGCACGCGGTGGCGTCCTCATCTACGCGTCCGAGCAGGGTGACCCGGAGCTCGACCGAGCGTTTCGGGTGACCCGCCAGCAGTTCGCCGTTCAGGGCGCGCCGTACAGTGCGCTGCCCGCGGTCGGCGGAGTCGCCACCATCGGCGGCGGCGGCGTCATCGCGCCGCTCGACCCGGGACCCTCGCAGGTCCCCATCCTGCGCACCGCCGGAGGCTGGACGGCCGGCTATATCGAGCGCATCGGCGTGGGGTCGGTGGTCGTCCTGGCCGACCCGCTGGTGCTCTGCAACGGCTACCTCGAGAAGTCGGACAACGGCCGGTTCCTGGCCGACCTCATCGGGTCGGGCACGGCGCCAGTCACCTTCGACGAGTACCACCACGGCCTGACGGTGAGCGACTTCGCGCCGCAGGCGTGGCTGGCCACGCCGTGGGGCGCGGCGCTGCTCTGGCTGCTGGTGGCGGTTTTCTTCGGCCTCGTCCTGCGCGGGCGCCGATTCGGGCCGCTGATCCACCGCGCGCCCGAGGTCGCGCGCTCGGACGTCGAGTGGTCGAAGGCCGTGGGCCAGCTGCTCCGCCGCTCGAGCGCGCGCGCTGTGACGCTGGGGCTGCTCGCGAACGCGACGGAGCGCGCCGTGGCCGCGCGCACCGGGCTTCCGCTGCAGCCGCGCGAACGGTTCTGGCAGGCTCTGTGGGTGCGCGCACCGGAGGTGGCGGGTGAGCTGGCGCAGGTCGAGGGCACCCTGGCGTCGTCGGCGGCGAGCGAGCGGGACCTGCTGAACGCGGCGCGACGCCTGCACGACATCGCGCATCCGGCGCCGCGGAGGATCGGCGGATGACCGGCGCGACGTCGACCGCAGCGACCGAGTTCTTCGCGAAATTCCGCGAGCAGCTCGCCAAGGCGATCGTCGGCCAGGACGGCGCGATCCGCCTCTGCGCGATCGCGCTCGTGGCCCAGGGGCACGTGCTGCTCGAGGGGGTGCCGGGCACCGGCAAGACCTTGCTCGCGAAGTCGATCGCGCGCGCGCTGACCCTTGACTACGGCCGCGTCCAGTTCACGCCGGACCTCATGCCTGCGGACATCCTCGGCACCTCGGTGTTCGACCTCGCCACGCGGACGTTCTCACTGCGCCGAGGGCCGATCTTCACCAACGTGCTGCTCGCCGACGAGATCAACCGCGCCCCGGCCAAGGTCCAGTCCGCGCTGCTGGAGGCGATGGAGGAGCGCGGGGTCACGCTCGAAGGCCAGCAGCTCGCGCTGCCCGCGCCGTTCTTCGTCATGGCGACGCAGAACCCGATCGAGTACGAAGGGACGTATCCGCTGCCCGAGGCGCAGCAGGACCGTTTTCTCTTCAAGGTCAAGCTCGACTACCCGTCGCCGGCCGACGAGATGGAGGTGCTGCGGCGCTGGGAGTCGGGCATCGAGCTGCGCGACCCCGCCAAGGCAGGCGTCGAGCCCGCGTTGGGCGGGGCGGACATCGAGGCGTGCCGCGCGGAGGTGGCGAAGGTCGTTCTGGATGAGAAGATCCGCCGCTACATCGTCGACCTGGCGGCCGCGACGCGCTCGGCGCCGGAGATCGCGCTGGGCGCGAGCACCCGCGCCGAGGTGCTGCTGATGCTGGCGGCCCGCGCCTACGCCGCGTTCGAGGGCGCGGAGTTCGTCACGCCCGACCACGTAAAGGCGCTGCTCGCGCCGGCGTTCCGGCACCGCCTGATCCTGCGCCCCGAGGCGGAGGTGGCGGGCCAGACGCCGGACAGCGTGCTCGACGCGGTGGCCGGCCGCGTGGTGCCTCCGCGCTGAGCCCTTTGCGCAAGAAGAGGAGGAACCGGGTCGGGCCGAGCATTTGACTTCATCCGCGGCCTGGCGCCCCAACCCAGGCTCATCTGGGCCGTGGCCATCGGCGCGGGGCTCATCGCGCTCGCGGTGGTGTCCCCCGTGCTCGCGTTCGTCGCGGTCGTCTACAACCTGGGGCTCGTCATCATCGCGGCGCGCGACCTCGCCCTGCTGCCAGGCCGGGGCGGCTACCTCGTCCGCCGGGTCACGCCCGAGCCTTTCTCACTCGGCGAGCCGGAGGACGTCACCGTCACCGTCCGCAACCGCGGCGCCGCCGGACTGGTGGGCACGGTCGCCGACCACGCGCCGGACGAGCTCCGCCCCAGCCCGCGCGAGCTGACCGGCCGCTTCGACCCGGACGGTGTCCTCAAGCTGACCTACCGCACTCGCTCCCCCAGGCGAGGGGCCTATCGGTTCGGCTCGGTCGACCTCCAGGTCTCGCGTCCCGACGGCTGGTGGCGGAGGCAGGTCAGGCTGCCGCATACCGAGGACGTGGCGGTGTTTCCGAACGTCGTTGCCATCCGCCGCATCCAGCTCTCGCTGCGCCGCGGGCTGCGCGCGATGGCCGGCATGCGGCGGGCGAAGCCACCGGGGGCGTCGACGGCCTTCGCGGGGCTGCGCGAGTATGTGCGCGGCGACGACGTCCGCCGGGTGAGCTGGACCGCGACCGCGCGGCGGGACCGACCGGTCATGGTCGAGGTCGAGGCGGAGCGCGGCCAGCAGGTCATCATCGCCCTCGACTGCGGCCGGCTCATGACCGCGCCGGCCGGCGACCTCGACAAGCTCGACCACGCGGTCAACGCGGCCTTGATGCTGGCGTGGGTCGCCCAGGCGTATGGCGACAGGGTCGGGCTGATGACGTTCGACGACCGGGTCACCGGATTCATCAAGCCCGAACGCGGGGCGGCGCAGCTGCGGCGGATAACCGAGGCGCTCTACGCCATCCGTCCCGAGTACGTCGAGCCTGACTTCGGGCACGCCATGACCCACCTCGCGCTGCGCGTCGGACGGCGCTCGATGGTCGTCATCCTGACCGACGTCCAGGACCCCGAGGCTTCGCGCGAGCTCGTCGCGCACGCGCTGCGCCTGGCCGCTCGGCACCTCGTCCTCGTCGTGGCGATGTCAGACCCGGCGGTGCTCACCGCACGCGATGCGCCGATCGACAGCACCAACCGCGCCTACGAGTGGGCGGCGGCGGAGGAGTTCGTCTCCAGCCGGCGCGAGAGCTTCGAGCTGCTCCGGCGAGGCGGTGTGCTGGGCCTGGACGTGGTCGCGGGCAGGCTGTCGCCCGCCCTGGTCGAGCGCTACCTGGAGCTCAAAGAGCGGGCCCTGCTGTAGCCCGGCGGCCGCTCAGCAGCAGGTACGAGTAGAAGAGCGCTCCGGTCGTCAGGCCGATCGCCAGCTTGATCGCGAACGGCGTGTTCGAAGGCGAGATGTTGCCCTCGATCGTGCCGGCGATGACCAGCAGCGGGGCGAGCCCGAGCAGAAGCGTGAACGCGCGCCGGGCCGCGATCACGAGCGCGTCGGAGCGCTTGCGGTTGCCGGGCGACACCAGCGCCCAGCCCATCATCAGGCCGCCGGCGCCCTGGGCGATGACGATCGACAGCTCCAGCACCCCATGGCCGATCACGAAGTCGAACAGCCCGCCCGCTAGCCCGTAGGCCTGGGTCAGTCCGAAGAGGCCGCCGAGCGCGATCCCGTTGGAGATCATCACCCACATCACCGGTAGCCCGAAGAAGACGCCAAGCGCGAAGGCGATCATCGAGACGTAGATGTTGTTGACCATGATCAGGCCCGCGATCTGGACGCGCTCGTTGGGCGGGATGTTGGTCCACAGCTGGTGGTGGTGGACCTGGTCGATGAGGCGGGGGTCGGCGATCGCGTAGGCCGCGTCGGGATTGGCCAGGACGACGAAGAAGGCGACGAAGGCAGGCACGAACATCATCGCCCCGGCCGCCAGGAGATACGGCCACGCCTCGCGGTACGTGCGAGGAAGCGTCTCCCCATAGAAGCGCTTGATGCGTTTCCACACCTCGCCGCCCCGCCGGTAGACGATGCCGTGGCCGCGGGCCACGAGCCCGTTGAGATACCGGTGCACCGGCTCGCCGGGCCAGTCCCGTTGCGCGCGGGCGAGGTCGGCGGTGGCGCGCCGGTAGAGGGCCGCCATGGTCAACACCTGGGCGGGGGTGAGCGCGTTCAGGTGGCCGGCTCCGGCGCGTGCCAGCAGGTCCTCGAGCCGGTTCCAGTCGTAGCGGCGCATGGCGACGAAGTCTTCAGCGCGCACGGCTAGGACAATAACGAAG
>JBKPCW010000128.1:0-4434 GCA_046727555.1 Candidatus Dormiibacterota bacterium
ATGTGCATCGCGAAAGTGACCCCGGGATGGTTCTCGATGATCGCGTTGTCCATCTCGATGCAGGTGTCGATCAGCTTCTCCGGGTCGCTGCCCCGTTGGCGGTAGCCCTCGCGCAGCTCCGGGTCGAGCAGGGCGGCGTACTGGGGCGCGTCGACCTGGACGTACGTGCAGCCGAGCCGCGCAAGCTCGTTCACTTCGCGCCGGCTGTACATGACGATGTCGCCGAGGTAGGCGTCGCGTGACGGATAGGCGTCGCGGGATTTCTCAGGGTCGTAGTAGGCCGCGGCCTGCTGGGCGCTGATCAGCGTGACCTTGACCGGCTGGTCGGTGCGCGCGCGCAGGTAGGTGAAGTCCTCGGCGGCCATGCTCCGCAGCGGCTGCAGCCTCTCGACGACGACCGGGCGCTTGAAGACCAGCTGCTCGCCCTTCTCGTCGCGGAACGGGATCGCCCAGCCGCCGAGCTTGTCGAAGCCGGACATCGAGTCCACCAGGTGGCCGAAGAAGGCGTAGCGCCTCTGCTCGCCGTCGGTGATGACGTCGATGCCGGCGTCGGTCTGGAGCTGGATGGCCTCGTCGACCGCGCGGTCCTCGATCCGCTTGAAAGACGCCGCGTCGAGCTCACCTGACTCGAGCTGCCTGCGGGCCGCGACGAGGTAGTCCGGCCGCAGCAGCGACCCCACGACCTCCGCGCGCACCTCGCGACGCACCCGACTGGAAGCATGACAGGACGCGCATCAGCGCCCTGCGGCATAGGATTGGGCTATGGCGCCAACTGACCGCCGTGAGGCGCCGCCAACAGCCCAGCCGGCCTTCGACATCGTCGCGTTGGCCGCCTCCGCGGGCGGCGTGTTCGCCCTGACGCAGATCCTGGGCCAGCTGCCCGCCGAGTTCCCGGCCATCATCGTCGTCGTCCAGCACCTCGATCCTCGCCACCGCAGCCTCATGCCCCAGATCTTCGGCCGGCGGTCCAACCTCCCGGTCTTCCAGGCGATGGAGGGCATGGAGGTGCAGCCGGGCACCGTCTACCTGGCACCTCCAGATCGCCACATGCTCGTCAACCGCGACGGGACGCTGAGCCTGACCCAGACCGAGCTCGTGAACTTCGTCCGCCCTTCGGCCGACCTGCTGTTCGAGTCCGTGGCCGCCGCTTATGGCGCACGCGCGATCGCTGTCGTCCTCACGGGCGCCGGCAAGGACGGGTCGATGGGGGTGACCGCGATCAAGACGCGGGGCGGCACCGTGATCGCCCAGGACGAGGCCACGTCCGAGTTCTTCAGCATGCCGGGGGCCGCGATCCGGACGGGCGCCGTCGACTTCGTGCTTTCGCTGGAAGAGATCCCGCCGGCGCTCGTCACGCTGGTCGCGGGTGAGGTGCCGGATTGACTCTCGAAGGCGGAAAAGATTTCGAGATCCTGATCGAGTACCTCAGTGAGTCGCGCGGGGTCGACTTCACCGGCTACAAGCGCATGAGCCTGGTCCGGCGGGTGGCCAAGAGGTGCCATGAGCTGGGGATCGACAGCTTTGCCGCCTACCTCGACTACCTGCAGGTCCACGCCGACGAGTTCCCGATCCTGTTCGACAAGATCCTTATCAACGTCACCGAGTTCTTCCGCGATTCCCAGGCGTGGGACTATCTCAAACAGACCATCGTGCCCCGGATCATCGCCAAGCAGGGGGCGATCCGGATCTGGAGCGCCGGCACCGCCTCGGGCGAGGAGGCGTTTTCGGCCGCGATCGTCCTCTGCGAAGCGCTCGGGCCGGACCAGTTCCTTCGCCGCGTCAAGATCTATGCCACCGACATCGACGAGGAGGCTCTGAGCAAAGCCCGCAGCGGCTACGTCCCCAAAGACCTCGAGTCGCTCGACGAGCACCTCAGGAACAAGTACTTCGAGGCCCAGGGTGCCCGCTTCGTGTTTCGCTCCGCGCTGCGCCGGGTGCTGATCTTCGGCCGCCACGACCTGATGCAGGACGCCCCGATCTCGCGCCTCGACCTTCTGATCTGCCGCAACACGCTGATGTACTTCACGTCGGAGAGCCAGGCCCGCATCCTCGCCCGGTTCCACTACGCCCTGAACGACGAGGGCTACCTGTTCCTCGGGCGTGCCGAGATGTTGCTCACGCATTCCTCGCTTTTCGTCCCCGCCGACCTCAGGCAGCGCATCTTCTCCAAGGTTGCGCGCCTGCAGCTCCGCGAGCGGCTGATGCTGCTGGCGCAGTCAGGCAGCGCGGAGGCGACCAACCACATGGCGCGCCAGCTCAGGGTGCGCGAGCTCGCGACGGAGGGTGTCCCGCACGCGCAGCTGGTCGTCGACGCTCTCGGCCTTCTCGTCACCGCCAACCAGCCGGCGCGCCGGATGTTCGACCTCGCCGCCGCCGACGTCGGCCGGGCGCTCAAGGACCTCGAGCTGTCGTACAAGCCGGTCGAGCTTGGCAGCCCGATCGACAGGGTGTATCGAGAGCGCAGTGCCGTCTCGATGCCGAACATCGAGCTCGCCACCGGCGATGGGTCCAAGCTGCTCGATGTCTTCGTCGCGCCGCTGATCGACGACGATGGCTCGATCCTCGGCACCAGCATCAGCTACGTCGACGTCACGCATCTGGCGCACCTGCGCAGCGAGCTCGAGCGATCCAAGCAGGACGTCGAGACCGCTTACGAGGAGCTCCAGTCGAGCAACGAGGAGCTGGAGACGACGAACGAGGAGCTTCAGTCCACGGTCGAGGAGCTGGAGACGACGAACGAGGAGCTGCAGTCGAGCAACGAAGAGCTCGAGACGATGAACGAGGAGCTCGAATCGACCAACGCCGAGCTGCAGAGCATCAACACGGACCTGCGTGCCCGGACCGACGAGGTCAACAAGCTGAACACTTTCCTGCTCGCGATCACGGGCAACATCGAGCTGGGCGCGGTCGTCCTCGACCCGGACATGCGCGTCCTGGTCTGGAACGAGCGCGCGGCCGACCTCTGGGGCCTCCGCTCCGACGAGGTGATCGGGAAGTCTTTCTTCGACCTCGACATCGGCCTGCCGTCCATGGACCTGAAGACGATGGTGCGCGGTGTGCTGGGCGGAGCGCCCACGCACGACGAGGCGACGGTGGAGGCGCTCAGCCGCCGGGGCCGCGACATCCGCGTGCGCGTCGCCGCGTACACGCTCTCCGACGGCGAGCGCCAGGGTGGCGTGGTGGTCGTGATGGAGGAGCTGAGGCCGGAGCTGAAAAAAGGCGGAGCGGAGCTAGAGACTAGGCAACCGAGGCCGCCATCGCGGTCTTGAGCGACTCCCGCCAGTTGGCGACGATCTCCTCGAGCATCTCCACGTCCGCCGAGGCCTCGTAGCGCTCGCTGACAGGCAGCTGGGTGGTCGCGTCGCGGAGCTTGCCCGTCAAGGCGTGGCCCATCTCGATCAGGCGCGTGTAGGCGATCAGCCAGTAGTCGGGGTCCTCGGGCGATCCCCACGCCAGCATGACCGTGCGGTACACGTGCTGCGCGTGCGCCGCCTCACCCCGAAGCGTCTCGACCCGGGCGCCCAGCGGCGCGTCACCCGTGTTGTCGAACCGGCGCAGCACAGAGTTGAGCAGCAGGCGCTTCGACTCCAGGATGAGGAGACGCGAGGTGATGATCTTGTTCTGGGACTTGTTCACTGCTCGGCCGCCAGCCTCGCCGTCACGCCGTAGCCCCGGTTCCTGGCCACGGTGATGGCGTCCTCCAGGCCCAGCTCGCGGAGCCGGTTGCGCAGACGCATGATGTAGGTCCGCACCTGGGCGTCGGACAGGCGCGAGTTCTGCCACGCCAGGGTGGCGAGCTGCTTGCTGGTGAACGGGCGTTTCGGATGCCGGAGGAGGAAGTCGAGGAGGTCGGCCTCACGGCGGGTCAGGTGGATTGTCTTGCCGCCGAACGTCAGCGTGTGGTTGTTTCGGTCGATGAGCACCCCGGCAAGCTCGGCGTGACGGTCACGCCAGCTCGCGAGGCGGTCCTCGATCCAGGCGAGGTTGTGGCGGAGCTGCTCTGCCTCGACAGTTCCGCTGGCGCGCGTGATCACAGAGCGCAGGACCGTCGCCATCTCCTCGTAGATCGCGATCCACCCCGCCACTTCGGGCAGAGCGGAGGTGGTGAGATCCTCGCCCGGTAGCTCGTTGAAGCTGCGCCCCAGCTCGCGCACCATCCAGGCCTCCGTCTGTGAGCCTACATCGCCTGACCCCATTTAGACCGGGAAATTTGCGTTCCCCGAGCTAAGGTGGCCTCGGCATGGCTGCGGGGGGCAGCAGGATTCGCACATATCGCCGGGGGGCAACGACCGGGCAAGGGGCCAAGGTCCGGAGGGAGGGTCTGGCCCCTTTGCCATCTCTCGAGGTTCGTGTCCCCGCCATCGACAGCCTGGAGGAGATCAGCGGCTGGCTCGGCACGTTCCGCGAGAGGCTGCGCGTCGCGCGGGCCGAGGA